>NZ_JBPQTW010000110.1:0-22699 GCF_051386535.1 Streptomyces sp. URMC 127 | reverse complement strand
GGCCCGCCCGGTTCGGCTTTCCTACGGACCACTTCGGAGGGAACCTGATGAGCGTCTTCCAGCGGGAGACGGAGGCGATGCGTGAGGCGTACAGCCGCTATTCGCCGCCGATGATGCTGGCCGTGGCCGCGGAGTACTGGGGCCTGCAGGAAGGCATCACGTCGGTCGGTAAGGCCGTGCAGCAACTGGCGATCAACAGCTCCGACAAGTACCCGGCGGACGAGAAGATGGCCGACCTGGTCGCCCAGGTCTATGACCTGCTGCGCCAGGCCGCGGAGGCCGCCGGCGAGGTCGGGCCGCTCTTCGCCAAGGTGCACGAACACGACCTTCGCCGCCACGAGGACCCGCGGCCGGGCGAGCACATGTGGAACATCCTGGAAAAGCGCGCCGACGGCAGCTACAGCATGCGCGCCCCGTCGCAGTTCGTGGCCGTGTGCCAGGACATCGCGCACGTCTACACCCGCTACGAGCCGGGCCACATGGCCCAGGTCGCAGCCGAGTACGAGGGGATCCCGGCGGGCATCGAGAACGTCGCTGCCGCGGTCCATCTCCTGCAGGTCCGCTCCAACGAGGAGTACCCGACCGACAAGGCCGTAGTCGAAGCCATCGCCAGCCTGCACGCCATGCTGCTGAAGGCCGCCTCGGCCGCGCAGGAGCTCATGCCCGCGTTCCGGCGCCTGCATGCGCCGGACATCGCCCGCCACGAAGAGCCCCGCAACGGCGAGGCCGGCGAAGCGATGTGGGACACCCCCTGATCGGCATCTGACCGCCTTCGACAGGCCGGTTTTCCCGGGCCGGGCACCCGCGGGTGCCCGGCCCCACCACCTTCCCGCATCACTACCGGAAAGAGGAGTCCTGATGGCCCGCGCACCCGCCCTGGACTGGGGATGGAAGACCTCACCCGCCGTGGATGCCGCCCTCGTCGCCGGAGGCGCCTACAGCGTCGCCGCCGTCGGCGCACTGTCCGGCATGCCCCCGGCGCACGCCCTCATGGTCGGAGGCCTCGGCGCTGCGGCTCAGGCCGCCGCCGACCTCTACCAGCGCCGCCCCGGCTGGCACATCACCGCCCGCTGCGCCGCCTGGCTGACCGCCGGAGGCTGGACCGCGCAGGCCCTGGCTGACCACACCGCGCTGACCTGGCATACGGCCGGATGGTGGGCCGCAGGCACCGCGGCCGGCATGACCCTGGCCCGGGGCCTGGCCCACGCCGAGACTGCTGCCCGCG
The DNA here is from genome assembly GCF_051386535.1 of Streptomyces sp. URMC 127. Lineage (NCBI taxonomy): Bacteria > Bacillati > Actinomycetota > Actinomycetes > Kitasatosporales > Streptomycetaceae > Streptomyces > Streptomyces sp. URMC 127. The sequence continues at coordinate 21,474 of NZ_JBPQTW010000110.1, read as the reverse complement.
AGCAGCGCGCATCGCGCCGTCTGCAGATGTGGGCCAACGCCCGCGCCCGGGAGTGGCACGAGCGCCTGGAGCGCCTGTTCCGCCTGGAGGGACATACCGTCGAAGGCGTCATGCCTTGGAAGAGCAACGCCGGCTACACAGTGCGCGTCGCGATGCCCTCCGCTACCCCGCAGCTTCCCGCTGACGCGGTCCGCAAGCTCGCCACCGACCTGAAGCTCCCGCGTGGCGGGGGCATCCAGATCACCGACGGCCTGGTCTACGGCGAGATCCACATCCGCGTGACCACCAAGGACGTCATGTCGGAGGAACTGCCGATCCCTCACGGACCGGACGACATGACGGTCACCAGCATCTACAGCGGCCTGCCGCTGGGACTTCAGCCCGACGCCCAGGAAGTGCGCGTCAGCGTGGTCGATGACTGCGCCCTGTTCATCGGGCAGATCGGTTCCGGCAAGACCAACGTCGTCAACGTCTCCAACGCCGGCGCCCTGCGCACCAACGACACCGTGGTCATGCACATCGACGTCACCGGCGCCGGGATCGCCCTGCCGTGGCTTCGGGCCTGGGCTATCGACGGCACCAGCGACGTGCCGCTGATCGACTACGTAGCCGACACCGAGGAAGAAGCCCACATGCTGGCTGACTTCCTGATCGCCGGTATCGGGGCCCGCAAGTCCGGCCACCAGGACCTTCTCTCCGGGGAGGACGACAAGCTCACCGTCGGCCCGGACCTGCCGGAAGTCCTCCTCGTAGTCGATGAGATCGCCGAACTCTCCCCGCGGCTGCTGGCCAAGCTCGACACGATCGTCAACACCGGCCGCGCAGTCCGCGTACGGATGATCATCTGTGGTCTGCGTGCCACGCAGGACACGATCACCGCCGCCATGAAGAAGCAGAGCAGGGTCCGCGTCGGCATGCGCGTCTCCGACCCGGAAGAGCTCAGCCACCTCTTCCCCACCGGCGCCGCTCGGCTCGACCCCAAGGCGGCCCCCGGCCGCGGCTGCGGCTTCTTCTCCGCCCCTGACGCCGAGGACATCGTCCGCGATCCCGCGCCGTACAAGGCGTACCGGATCACACCCAAGGTCATCCAGCGCCTGGCCGCCGCCTACGGTGGCCGCCGCCCCCGCCTGGAGGCGGAATTCCTCGACACCGCCCCGGCCCGCTACTACGCCTCCCGCTGGGGACGCGTCCTGCCCCGCCTCTACAAGTCCAAGGCCCTGGCTGCCACCACCGTGCCGTACACGGACATGGAGATCCTCAGGCCCCCGGTCGATGAGGTGACCGGCATCCCCGACACCGGCGCCGAAACCGACGAGGGCGCGAGCGGGGGCGGGGACGCTGCGAGCAGCAAGCCCGGTACGCCCGGGCGGCGCGCCGCCTCGGACGGTGCTCCGGCGGGGAGGCGGTTCGGGAGCGACGCCCTGGCCGCCCTCCTCAACTCCCCCCGCACCGGGCCCCCTCCGGGGGAAGCGGCGGGTGAGGACCGCACCGTGATCCATGCGCAGTTCGGCCGGGTCGTCGCCCAGGCTGGCGGACCCGCCGACCGGCCCGACCCCGTCCCGCGGCTGCTGCTCGATGCCCACCAGACCGTGACGGAAGCGGGCGGCCGGCTGCACACCGGCGACCTCGCCACCCGCCTGGGGCTCGACGCCGTCGCCCTGGGCAAAGAGCTGAGCCAGATCCTCAAAGCCGTCGGCGTCGAGCGCCCCGGCATCGGCTCCGTCCGCATCGGCGAGGTGTCCAAGAGCGGCTACCTCGCCGAAACCCTCGCCGAAGCCATCACCCGGTACCGCAACACACAGTGACCGGCGCCGGGCGTGTAGGGCACACACCAGCCCCCGCACGGCCCCCCACACACGCCGTGTACCCCACACATCCCCGTGTAGGGCACTGACCTGCGCGTGTAGGGCGTGTAGGGCACACAGGACCGCCCCGCAGGAAGCCCGGAAACCCGCCCCAGGGCAGCCCGAGGCGCCTCCAGGCGGCGGCCTGTGTAGCCCACACACCCCTACACGGAATCCAGCACAGAAAGTGATGAGCCGTGGTCCTCTCCGTCTCCGCTGTCGTCCTCCTGGCCATCGTCCTGGCCGTCTTGCTGCGCACCGGCTACGTCCGCGCGGGCAGCGCGATCACCGCCAGCCTCTTCGGGTTCTTCCTCGCCTCCACCGGCCTCGCCCCGACCGTTACCCAGATCCTCTCCAGCACCGCGACCGCCCTCACCCACATCGGCCGCTAGGAGCCCCGATGCGCCAACCGCCCCCGCCCGACGTCACCGTCGGCGGCATAGCCCCGCACATCCCCGCCGACCTCTACCGCCAGGCGAGCGGCCAGCCCTTCGTCATCGTCCAGGCCGCCCCGCCCCCCGCCCGACCCTGGGTCCGGCCCGTCGCCATCGGCCTGGCCATCGCCATCGGCCTGATGGGCCTGGGCGCCGCCGCCTTGGCCCTCTTCGAATTCGCCATCCGCACCGCCGCCGTCATCGGCTCCCTCACCGGACCCCTTGGCATCGGCCTCACCCTCAAACTCGCCACCAGGAAGTAGAGGAGAGATCAGCATGTCGTTCGGAGAGACGCCGATCACTATCGTCGGGAACCTGACCAGTGACCCGGAGCTGAAGTTCACCGACTCCGGCGCCCCGCTCGCGAAGTTCACCGTCGCCTCCACCCCGCGCACCTTCGACCGTGAAGCGAACCAGTGGAAGGACGGCACGTCCACGTTCTTCCGCTGCGCCGCCTGGCGCTCCCTCGCGGAGCACGTCGCTGACTCCCTGACCAAGGGCTCGCGGGTGGTGCTGTCCGGGCGGATCCGTCAGCACGACTGGCAGACCCCCGAGGGCGAGCGCCGTTCGATGCTCGCCGTCGAGGTCGACGACATCGGCGCGTCCCTGCGCTTCACCACCGTCGCCATCAACAGCAAGACCGCCACGAAGTCGGCCGCGTCCTCGGACGACCCGTGGACCACCGATGGAAACGCCGGCGGCGGCCCGCAACGCATGGACAAGCCCCCGTTCTAGGCACGCCCGGGGCGGTCGCCCTCTCGCCAAAGAATCGCGACCGCCCCGGCTCTCCCCGTCCTTTCGACAGAACAGGAGACCTCCAGCATGCCCCATGACCCCCGCCCCGCGCCCCTGGAGGCAGCACTGAAGCTGGCCGACGCAGGCTTGCCCGTGCTGCCCCTGCGTAAGGGGAAGCTGCCGGTCGGGAACTGCCGCGCTTGCGCGGACAGTGCCTGCGGCGGGGGCCCGCACATGAAGAGCGCGGGCGCCTGCGTCTGCGCTGCCCCCTGCCATGGGTGGGCCGCGGCCACGGCCGACGCTTCTGTCATCGGCTCCCCGGCATGGGCCCCGGCATGGCGGCAGGCCGTAGCGGTCGCCTACCACCCCGGCGGGGCCGGGCTGACCGTGGTGGACCTCGACACCCCCGCAGCCCTCGCCTGGGCCCGCGAAACCCTGCCCGCCACCCGCGTCGTCTCCACCGCCCGCGGGGAGCACTGGATCTACCGCGGGGTGATGCAGTCGGCCAACTCCGTCCGGCCCGGTGTGGACATCAAATCGCGCATGGCCTACGCACGCTGGCTCGGAGCCGGCCGCGGAACCCTCGTGGACCTGCCGTCGACCGTCCGCGCCCTGGTCGTGCGGGAAGAAGCCACCCCCGCCCGCGAGCCCGTGGCCTTTTCGCCCACCGCGCGGGCAGTCTGGAACAGGGCCGTGGCCACCGGCTGCAGGCACACCGAGACCTACATCCGCACCGGCCTCGACCGCGGCCTGACCAAGGTCTCCAGCCACACCGAGACCGGCGCCGGCTCCCAGGCCTTCGGCGTGGCGCGGTTCCTCGCAGCCCAGCACACCCAGTGCCCCGGCCCCTGCGACCTGGACGCCATCGCCGCCCAGATCATCGCCGCCGCCGTCTCGGTCGGCGTCCCGGAGCCCTACGCCCAACGGGCAGTCACCAACGGGCTCATCGCCGGCACCGGGAGGACACAGTGAGCCGCCCTCCCCACCACACGGCAACACCCGACACCGCCACCACCACAGCACCCCCAGTTCCGGAGTGCGGCCAGGGAAAGGCCGCCCGCCAGGGCGTCCTTTCAGCCCCTCCCCCCGAGCAGCACCCCAGCGTCCCGCCCCAAGGTGACGGGCGCATCCCCGTGGCCTGGCTCCACATCTGCGCACCCCGCGGCGCCATCCCCACGGCCACCTCGTGGTGCCTGTGCGGCCGGGACCGCAGCGCCGCCAGCCACGCGAAGGTACTCGCCCTGATCGAAGACCACGCCGCCCACCGCGCGCTCTGCCCGCTCCGCACCACAGAAGGGAGGAACGCAGCATGACGAACACCACCCAGCCTGCCCCGTCCGTCGACGGGGCGGCCCTGCTCGATGATGTCGAAGCGTTCCACCGGCGTTTCAACGTCTTCCCCAGTGAAGCCGCCTACGTCGCCGTGGCGCTCTGGGACGCCCACGCGCACCTCATCGAGGCGTTCGACGGCACCGCCCGTCTCGCCTTCCTCTCTCCGGAACCCGGGTCGGGCAAGTCCCGCGCCCTGGAGATCGTGGAAACTCTCACGCCCCGTGCGGTCACTACGGTCAACGCGTCCGCCAACGCCCTCTTCCGGCTTGTAGAGGCCAAGGGGGGGACCCCGACGCTGCTCTTCGATGAGATCGACACCGTGTTCGGGCCCAAGGCTGGGGGAAACGAAGAGGTTCGCGGGTTCTTGAACTCCGGGTACCGGCGCGGCGCGAAGTCCCTGCGCTGCGTCGGGGACGGCTCGAACCAGTCCACCGAGTGGTTCTCATCGTTCTGCGCCGTCGCCATGGCCGGACTCGGCTCCCTGCCCGACACGATCCTGACCCGCTCCGTCATCATCCGGATGCGCAAGAAGGCCCCCAACGAGAAGGCAGAGCCCTACCGCCGACGCGTCCACGAGAAGCAGGGCCACGCCCTGCGTGACCGGCTCGCCGAATGGGCCACCACCGTGCACGACCAGGTCGCCGAAGCCTGGCCGGAGATGCCCGAGGGCGTGACCGACCGGCCCGCCGACGTGTGGGAACCCCTGCTCGCCGTCGCCGACGCGGCCGGCGGCCACTGGCCCGAGCGCGCCCGCGCCGCCTGCGTCGAACTCATCAAGGCAGCGGGCGAGGGCAACGAAGCCTCCCTCGGGGTCCGCCTCCTGACCGACCTGCGCGACAAGGTGTTCTGCGGCGCCGACCGCATGCCCACCGCAGCCATCCTCGAAGTCCTCCACGGGCTCGATGACGCCCCCTGGGCCGACCTGAACGACGACGGTAAACCGCTCACCGCACGCGGCCTGTCCAAGCTGCTCAGCCAGTACGTCCGCCCGGACAACACCCACATCCGGCCCCGCGGGATCCGGGTCGGCAGCGGCACCCCCAAGGGCTACTACGCCGAGGATCTGACCGACGCCTGGGCACGCTATTGCCCCCCGCCCCCCGCTAAGTCCGCAACATCCGCAACAGCCGCAACACCGCAGGTCAGCAGGGGCGAGAATGTGGCGGATCTGCGTCTCAGCATTCGCCATACGCCCGGGGAAACCGACACGCACCCGCTGACGGTCGCCGGTTGACCGGCACGGGCTCACCGGGGTCGCCGCACGTTCGTGCGGCCACCCCTATCCGCCACACACCCGCCCGCCGCCACAAACACAAGCCGCTGACCAGCAATGTTGCGGCGTGGCGGGCGTTGCGGACTCCAGAGAAGAGGGTCATCGCTCGCTAAGGAGGCGTCCCAGAATGAGCACCACAGATGCCCGCTCCGATCAGCTCCTCTACACCGTGGAGGACGCGACTGTCGTGTTGAGGCTCGGGCGTTCGACCGTCTACAAGCTGATGGCCGCAGGAGTCATCAAGTACGTCATGCACGGGCGCGCACGGCGCATACATCGAGTCGACCTTGAGGCGTACGCCGCCGGTCTTCGGGCTCTGCCGAACTGACCACAACGACCGATCACCTGCCGCCGCCCTGGGCATCGCCCAGGGCGGCGGCGTACGGAGGAGAGTGTGAGTACCCGCAAGCCCAACGGCGAAGCGTCCATCTACCTGGGCCGGGACGGCTGGTGGCACGGTCGTGTCACCGTGGGAGTGAAGGCCGACGGGAGCCCGGACCGACGTCACCGCATGGCCAAGACCGAAATCGCGGTGCGGCAGAAGGTCAAGGACCTGGAGAAGCTGCGGGACCAGAAGCGGATGCCGCGAGCCGGCCGCATCCCGACGGTGGCCCAGTGGATGGGGACGTACCTGACGACAATCGCGAACCTGAAGCTGAAGCCGCGCTCGCTGGACGACTACTGGTCCAAGACCCGCAACGACATCATCCCGGGCATCGGCCGTCACCGGCTCGACAAGCTTCAGCCCGAACACCTGGAGCGGATGTACACGGCCATGCTCGCGGAGGGGCATGCACCGTCCCACGTCCTGAAGGTCCACAGGATCATCTCGCGTGCGCTGAAGATCGCCCATCGACGCCGGATGATCAGCGAAAACGTCGCCACCCTCGTTGACCCCCCGACCGTCGATGAAACCGAGGCGAACCCGTTCACGAAGGAGGAGGTCACGGCCTTTTTGCAGGCCGCGGCGAAACGGCCGACCTTCATGCGATGGGTCGTCGGAGTGAGCCAGGGCTTTCGCCAAGGGGAGGCGCTGGGCCTGCGATGGCGGTACGTGGACCTGGAACAGGAACTCTTTCATCCTCGGTGGCAGCTTCAGCGCCTCACGTGGCGTCACGGCTGCCAGGACCCGCACGCGTGTGGTGCCCGCCTCCACCGGTTCGAGCCGTGCCCACCCCGGTGCGCGACCCACAAGGGCTACAAGCGCGGCTGCCCCAAGCCGTGCGCGAAGACGTGCACCAGGCACGCGAGCACGTGCCCGCAGCGCAAGGACGGCGGTCTCGTCTTCACCCGACCGAAGACGAAGAAGAGCCAGGAACCCGTGCCGATCCTGCCTCCCCTCATCCCTTGGCTGCACGAGCACAAGGCCCAGCAGGAGGAGGCCAGGGTCGCGGCCGGTGCGGCGTGGCACGAGTCCGGGGCCCTCTTCACCCGGCCGGACGGCCGGCCGCTCGACCCCCGGCAGGACTGGGAGGAATTCAAGGAGCTGCTCGCCGAGGCGGGAATCAGTGACCGGCGTCTCTACGACGGGAGCCGCCACACCACTGGCACGATCTTGAACGAGTTAGGCGTGGACATGCCCACGATCATGGAGATCCTCCGGCACACCCAGATCAGCCAGACGAGACGATACGTAAAGGGTAGATCCACCCTCAGTAAGGACGCCATGCGTCGCATGGGGGAGGCCTTACGAGGATCTGTGGCTGAGGCCGCAACTGAGACTAGAACTGAGACTACGGACCGCCGATCGGCCCGCGCCCGGCGGCGCCGACGGGTCCAGTAAACCCAAAAGGCCCAGGTCAGACAGTGTCTGACCTGGGCCTTGTCGGAGCCGCCTGCGGGATTTGAACCCGCGACCTACGCATTACGAGTGCGTTGCTCTGGCCAACTGAGCTAAGGCGGCATTGCTGCCTGTGCCTCAGCGGCTTCAGCAGCGCGGCTAAGTCTACACACTTCCGAGGGGTGCTCCGTACACGATCGCCGAGGAGATGATCTTGACGATCTCCTGCTGGTGATCGTTGAGGTAGAAGTGGCCGCCGGGGAAGACGCTGATCGCGAAGGCGCCGCTGGTGTGGTGCTGCCAGTCCTGGACCTCGTCGGGCGTGGCCTTGGGGTCGGCGTCGCCGGTGAGGGCGTGGACGGGGCAGGAGACGCGGAGGCCGGGGCGGGGGCGGTAGGTCTCGATGGCGCGGTAGTCGGCGCGGAGGGCCGGCAGGACCAGCTGGAGGATGTCCGGGTCCTCCAGCATCTGGGCGTCCGTGCCGCTCAGCCTGCGGAGCTCCTCGACGAGGCCCTCGTCGCTGCGCCGGTGCACCGTCTCCTCGCGGTGCCGGGAGGGCGCGCGCCGGCCGGAGACGAAGAGGGCGACCGGGGCCGTGCCCCGCTCCTCCAGGCGCAGGGCCACCTCGTAGGCGAGGGCCGCGCCCATGCTGTGGCCGAAGAGGGCCAGGGGGCGGTCGGCGGCGGGGGCCAGGGCCTCGGCGGTGCGGTCGGCGAGCTCCGCGAGGTCCTCGATGCAGGGGTCCGCGCGCCGGTCCTGGCGGCCGGGGTACTGCACCGCGAGGACGTCGACCGAGGGCGAGAGCGCCTTCGAGACGGGGAAGAAATAGCTCGCCGACCCTCCGGCGTGCGGCAGGCAGGCCAGCCGGACCGGCGCCTCGTCCGCCGGATGGAATCGGCGGATCCACTTCTTGTCGTCCATCGTGCGGTTTCCTTTCGGAGCCGTGGAGTTGCCGCCGTTCGCGTTCCGGGCAGCATACGCCGGAGGGGACCCGGCGCGGCCGGGGCTTCCTTCCGGCGGCCCGCGCGTATTAGGTTCCTTTGTAGGGTGCAGACATGCGTGGTGCCGGCTCGAAGTGCGCTGGAACACACGGCTGTTCCGGTTTGAACGGGGGATTCCGGGGGAGCCCGGGGAATTCCAGGGGAATCGGCGAGAAGGACACACAGTGCCCAACACAGGCCCGGACGCGGTCACCGGCGGAAATCTGCTGGCCGTCAGCGATCTGCACGTCGCGTACAAAGAGAATCGCGAGCTCGTGGAAACGCTGCGCCCCCGGAGCGACGCCGACTGGCTCATCGTCGCCGGCGACGTGGGCGAGCAGTACGCGGACATCGAATGGACGCTCCGCCTGCTCGCCGAGCGCTTCGCCAAGGTGATCTGGGCGCCCGGCAACCACGAGCTGTGGACCCACCCCCAGGACCCGGTCGACCTGCGCGGCGAGAAGCGCTACCTGCACCTCGTGGAGCTGTGCCGCGGCCTCGGCGTCGCCACCCCCGAAGACCCGTATCCCGTGTGGCGCGGCGAGGGCGGCCCGGTCGCCGTGGCGCCGCTCTTCGTGCTCTACGACTACACCTTCCGCGTGCCCGGCGCGCACACCAAGGAGGAGTCGCTGCGCCGCGCCTACGACGCCGGGATCGTCTGCGCCGACGAGCACTTCCTGCACCCCGACCCGTACCCGAGTCGCGACGCGTGGTGCCGCGCCCGTGTGGAGTACACCGAGCGCCGCCTCGCGGCCGTCGACCCCGCGCACCGGACCGTGCTGGTCAACCACTTCCCGCTGGTGCGCGAGCCCACGAGGATCCTGCGGTACCCCGACTTCGCGCAGTGGTGCGGCACGGAGCTGACCGCCGACTGGCACGTCCGCTTCCGCGCGGCCGCGGCCGTCTACGGTCATCTGCACATCCCCCGCGTCACCTGGCACGACGGGGTGCGGTTCGAGGAGGTGTCCGTGGGCTATCCGCGCGAGTGGAAGCCCCGGCCGCCGCGCGAGCCGCTGCGGCAGATCCTGCCGCGGCCGGCCGGCGAGGGCGCTCCGGGGCGGGCGTCGTGATCGAGGCGATCCTGCCCGCCGAGGCCGTCGCCGAGGAGGACTTCGGCAGCCCGGCGGCGTCCGCCGGGGCCTTCCTCCACCCCGAGGAGGCCGCGGTCGTCGCCCGCGCCGTGCCCAAGCGGAAGGAAGAGTTCGCGGCCGTACGGGCCTGCGCGCGGACGGCGCTGGGCCGGCTGGGCTTCCCGCCCGTCCCGCTCCTGCCCAACCGGCGCGGTGCTCCGCAGTGGCCCGCCGGAGTCGTCGGCAGCATGACGCACTGCGACGGCTACCGCGCGGCCGTCGTGGCCCGCTCCGGCGCCCTGGCCTCGGTCGGCATCGACGCCGAGCCGAACGGGCCGCTCCCGGACGGCGTCCTCGACGTCGTCTCGCTGCCCGGGGAGCGCGCCTGGATCCGCTCCCTCGCGGCGCTGCGCCCGGGGGTGCACTGGGGGCGCCTGCTGTTCAGCGCGAAGGAGAGCGTCTTCAAGACGTGGTATCCGCTGACCGGGCAGGAGCTGGACTTCGAGGAGGCGGAGCTGGAGGCCGACCCCGACGCCGGGACGTTCTCCGCGCGGCTGCTGGTGCCCGGCCCGGTCGTGGGCGGCGTCCGCCTGGACGGGTTCACCGGCCGGTGGGCCGTGGGCAGCGGTTTCCTGCTCACGGCCATCGCGCTGCCGGCCGCTGCCCCGGCCCCGGCTCCGGGCTCCGCCGCCTCCGCGGTCACCCCCGCACCCGCACCCGCGCCCGCCCCGGCACCGCCACCCGCTCCCGTACGTGCTCCCGTCAGCGGGTCCGCGGCATGCCCCGCCTGAACGCGGCGAAGTCGGCCGGGAGCTCGCGGGCGTACCGGGTGTTGAGCCACAGGCGCAGCAGGTCGCGGCGGCGGCCCGGCTCGTCGCGGAAGGCGGAGCGGCCGTGGACGACGACGTTGTTGTTCAGCAGCTGCAGGTCGCCGGCGCGCAGGGTCATCTCGATGCGGTGCTCGTCCATGCCGGCGATGTCCTGGAAGAGGCGCAGCGCGTGCCGCTCGATCGGGCTCAGCGGGATTCCGGATTTGGGCACGGCCGAGTCGATGTAGTGCGTCATGTAGAAGCGGCAGCTCAATTGCCCGCCGAAATAGCCGAATACGGCGTTCCGGTAGTAGGGGAGTTCGTCCGAGCCCTCTTCCAGGCGCCGGTCGTAGACGAAGCCGCGGTAGTACAGGCCGAGCAGCTCGCGGTGGTGGGCGAGCAGGTGGTTGTGGACGGTCATGGAGCTGGCGAGGGTGCTCACGCCGCCCTCGCCCGCCTGACGCAGGCAGAGCAGCCCCACGATGTCGGAGCTGTCGGTGTGGAAGGGCAGCTCGGAGCGGGTCCGGTAGGCGCGGGTGGCGGATTCGGTGACCTCGCCCTCGCCGTAGTCCTTGACGTGGGCGATCAGCTCGCCGGCCGCGTTCTGGGAGACGGGCGTGCCGAGGTGGAGGGCGATGCCCCAGTACGCCAGGCGGGCCTCTTCCGGTGTCCACCGCTCCACCGGGAGGCCGCGCAGGAGCGTGAATCCGCGGCCGAACTCCAGTTCCTGGACGGCGGTTTCGAAGGTCTTGCCGAGGACCGGCAGCGGAAAGTCCTCGACGGTGAGCTGTTCCAGGGGAATCCCGCGTGCTTTCACCGCCGCGAGCGCCGTCTGCAGGTCCTCGATTTCCTCGGGGGCGAGCGCGACCACCCAGTCGCTTTCGCCGGTGAAGTCGGCGGCCGTCCAGGCGGACGGTCCGGTGACGGGCTCGGTGAGGACGGCGGCTTCGGCGGACGGTGCGGGCATACGGACTCCACTCGGGATTCGCTGAGCATGCGGCGGGTGACGCGGCACGCGTGGCGCGGACAATGAGCGGCACACGGGACACGGCACATCGATCATGATTCGAAGTCCGCGCGCGGTCAATGGAGTTGGTGACGGTGCGACGGCAGGTGCGAAGTGTGGTGATGGTGCGTGAACTCGATCACCTTCGTTCCCCTTCCATGGTGTGGAACGCGCACCGGTGGTTAGTTTCCGGGAAGGCGCGACGATTAGGCAGGCACGACGGCGCGCAGGCATCACAGCACGACGGCACCAGAACGCAGGGACAGGCACGGAGCACCAAGAGAGCCGGACGCACAGACACGGAGACACAGTGGCCACGTCAACCGCCAGGTCAGGGTCAGCGCTGCGACGGACCGCCCGCGCGGCCGGCTGCGCCCTCTTAGCCGGGACCCTCGCGGCCGCGTGCGGCTCCGGCGACGGCGGCGGATCCTCCTCCGGCTCCGCCGGCTCGCTCTCCGTGGGGCTCATCGCCGAGCCCGCGAGCCTGGACTTCACCACGACCGACGGCGCGGCCGTCCCGCAGGCCACCCTGGGCAGCATCTACGAGGGCCTGGTCCGCGTCGACCAGCAGGGGAAGATCCAGCCCCTGCTCGCCGAGCGCTACGAGCGCTCCGACGACGGGCGGACGTACACCTTCCACCTCCGTAAGGGCGTGAAGTTCACCAACGGCGCCGGGTTCACCGCCGACGACGCGGTGTTCTCCATCGACCGGGTGAAGAAGGACTGGAAGCTGAAGACGGCCCGCCAGATGGACGTGGTCGACAAGGCCGAGAAGACCGACGACCACACGGTCAAGGTCACCCTGAGCCGCCCCAGCAACGGCTGGCTCTACGCCATGACCACCCGCATCGGCGCCATGTTCAGCCGTACGGGCGTGAGCGACCTCGCCGCGCACCCGGTCGGCACCGGTCCCTTCAAACTGGCCGAGCGCCGCCGCGGCGACCGCATCGTCCTCGACCGCAACTCCTCCTACTGGGGCAGCGAGCCCGCCCTGTCCAAGGTCACCCTGAAGTACTTCAAGGACGCCGGGGCGATGAACAACGCCCTGCTCACCGGTGGCATCGACGTCGTCGGCACGGTCCAGGCCCCCGAGTCGCTGTCCCGCTTCTCCGACAAGAACCGCTTCCAGGTCATCGAGGGCTCCTCCACCGGCGAGGTCGTCCTGTCGATGAACAACTCCCGCGAGCCGTTCAACGACAAGCGCGTCCGCCAGGCCGTGCGGTACGCCATCGACCACAAGGCGCTCGTGGACACCTCGCGCGCCGGCCACGGCAAGCTCATCGGCACCATGGCCAGCCCCACCGACCCCTGGTACGAGGACCTCACCGGCCGCTACCCGCACGACCCGGCGAAGGCGCGGCAGCTGCTGAAGGACGCGGGCGCCGAGGGCCGGACGGTGAAGTTCCGGGTGCCCAACATGCCGTACGCGATGTCGGCGGCCCAGGTCGTCGCCTCCCAGCTCGGCCAGGTGGGGCTGAAGGCGGAGATCGAGCCCCTGGAGTTCCCCGCGCGCTGGCTGTCGGAGGTCTACAACAAGGCCGACTACGACCTCTCCGTCATCGCCCACACCGAACCGCGCGACCTGTGGACGTTCGCCGACCCCGGCTACTACTTCCGCTACGACAACCCCGCCTACGCCAAGCTCCTCAAGGAGGCCGACTCCGGCAGGCCCGAGGACGAGGCCGCCCGCTACCGCGACGCCGCCCGCCTGCTCTCCGACGACGCCGCGGCCGACTGGCTCTACCTCATGCCCAACCTGATGGTCGCCGTCAAGGACGTCGCCGGCCTGCCGGTCAACCAGGTCGGTGAGGGTCTGGACCTCACCGGCGTCCACTGGGCGAAGAAGAAGTAGGAGCGGTCCCCGTATGGGCCCAGGCACCCGGGTGTTCCTGCGCAGAACGGCGTCGCTGCTGGTCAGCGCCCTGATCGCCAGCTTCGTCGTGTTCGCCTTCCTGTCCGTCCTGCCCGGCGACCCGGCCGAGGTCGCCCTCGGCACGAACGCGGGGCCGGAGGAACTGGCCGCACTGCGGCACTCCTTCGGCACCGACCGGCCGCTCGTCGTGCAGTACGCCGACTGGGCGCAGGGCCTGCTGCACGGCGACTTCGGCGTCTCGTACGTCAGCCACGACCCGATCGGCCCGCGGATCGGCGACCGGCTCGGCGTCACCTGCTGGCTGGCGCTCGGCGGCATGGCCGTGGCCCTCCTCTTCGCGCTGCCCGCCGGCGTGCTCGCGGCCGCCTGGCACCGCAGGCCCGCGGGCGCCCTGCTGTCGGCCTTCAGCCAGGCGGGGATCGCGGTGCCCGCCTTCCTCGCGGGCATCCTGCTCGTCTACGTCTTCGCGGTCCGGGCGGGGGCGCTGCCCGCGGGCGGCTACACCCCGCTCGCGCAGGACCCGGAGGCCTGGGCGCGGCAGCTCGTGCTGCCGTGCTTGTCCCTCGGCCTCGTCCAGGGGGCGGTCCTCACGCGCTACGTGCGCTCCGCCGTCCTCACCGTCCTCCACCAGGACTTCCTGCGCACGGCCCGTGCCAGGGGACGCAGGCGCTGGCCGGCCCTGTGGCGGCACGGGCTGCCCAACGCCGCGGTGCCCGTGCTGACCGTCCTGGGACTGCAGCTGTCCACCGTGCTCGTCGGCGCGGTCGTCGTCGAGCGGGTCTTCGTCATCCCCGGCCTCGGCGACCTGCTGCTGCAGTCCGTGGCCGACCGCGACCTGCTGGTCGTCCAGGGGGTGGTGATCGTCCTGGTGGTGGCCGTGCTCGTCGTCAACGTCGTCACCGACCTCCTCTACCACCTGCTCGACCCGCGCCTGCGGAGCCGTTGATGACCTCAGCCCGGAGCTCAGCCCGACCCTCAGCCCGACTCTCAGCCCGGTCCTCCGTCCGTATGCTCTTCCGCCGGCCCGCCCTGACCACCGGCGGAATCCTCGTCACTCTCGTCCTTGCGCTCGCCCTGCTGTCCCTGCTGTGGACTCCGTACGACCCCACGCACGTGGATGCGGCGCAGCGCCTGCTGCCGCCGGGCGGGGGGCACGTGCTCGGCACCGACCAGTTCGGCCGGGACGTCGCCAGCCGGCTGATGACCGGCGCCCGGACGACCGTCTTCGTCGGCGTCGTGGCCGTCGGCTTCGCCGTCGCCATCGGCGTGCCGATGGGCGTCGCCGCCGGCATGTCGGGCGGCCCGCTCAGTGCGCTGCTGATGAGAGTGAGCGATTTCCTGCTGGCCTTCCCGGCCCTGCTGCTGGCCATCATGCTGGCGGCGGTCTACGGCACGAGCACGCTGACCGCCATGGTGGCCATCGGCATCGCCTCCGCCCCCGGCTTCGCGCGCGTGGCCCGCGCCGCGACCCTGCGCGTCATGGCTGCCGAGTACGTGGACGCCGCGCGGCTCGCCCGGCGCCCCCGCACGGCCATCGCCCTGCGGCACGTCCTGCCGAACATCCGCGACGTGCTCATCGTGCAGGTCTCGGTGGCCTTCGCGACCGCCGTGCTCGCCGAGGCCGCCCTGTCGTACCTGGGCCTGGGCACGCCGCCGCCCACCCCCTCCTGGGGCCGCATGCTGCTCGACTCGCAGGAGCTGCTCTTCTCGAAGCCGGAGCTGTGCCTGTGGCCGGGCCTCGCCGTCGCCGCCGCCGTCCTCGGCCTCAACCTCCTCGGCGACGGCCTGCGGGACCGCTTCGACCCCACGCTGGAAGGTGTCCGGTGAGCCCTGGGAGCAGCACGCTGCTGGAGGTCGGGAACCTCACCGTGGACGCGGGCGGCACGCCGCTCGTGCGCGGCGTCGGCTTCACCGTCGGCCGGGGCGAACGCGTCGGCATCATCGGCGAGTCCGGCTCCGGCAAGACGCTGACCGCGCTCGCCCTGCTCGGCCTCCTCGGCGAGGGGCTGCGGGCCGGCGGCAGCGCCCGCCTGGACGGCGTCCCCTTCGACCTGCTGGGCGCAACGGACCGCGAGCTGTCGACCGTACGGGGCCGGCTCGTGGGCATGGTCTTCCAAGAGCCCATGACGGCCCTCAACCCCGTGATGAAGGTGGGCCCGCAGGTCACCGAGGCGCTGCGGCTGCACGGCCCCCGCAGCGAGCGCCCCGGCCGGGCCGCCGCCCGCGCCACCGCCGTGGAGCTCCTCGGCAGGCTGCGGCTGCCCGACCCGGCCCGGGCCGCCCGCTCCTACCCGCACCAGCTCTCCGGCGGCCAGCGCCAGCGCGCCGTCCTCGCCGGGGCGCTCGCGGGCGACCCGGCCCTGCTGATCTGCGACGAGCCGACCACCGCCCTGGACGTCACCGTCCAGAAGGAGATCACCGACCTGATCACGGGCGTGTCCGACGAGCGCGGCACGGCGGTCCTCTACATCAGCCACGACCTCGCGCTCGTCGCGTCCGTCTGCCACCGCGTCCTCGTCATGCACGACGGGGAGATCGTCGAGAGCGGGCCGGTCGGGCAGGTGCTGCGGCAGCCCGCGCACCCGTACACGCAGGCCCTGCTGCGCGCCTCCGACCTGTCGGTGCCCGCCCCGCGGCCCCCCGCGCCCGCGGAGCCCAGGACGCTGCTGCGGGCCCGCGGCCTGACCCGCCGCTACGCCCGCCCGCGCCGGGGCCTGCGCGGCCCCCGGCCGCACTTCACGGCGCTGGAGGGCCTGGACCTGGAGCTGCGCGCGGGCGCCCGGGTCGGGGTGGTCGGCGAGTCGGGGTCGGGAAAGACGACGCTCCTGCGGCTGCTGTCCGGGCTGGACCGGCCGACCGCGGGGACGGTCGAGAACGCAGGAAAGACGACCGGCGGGGTGCCGCCGGGCGCGCCGGACGGCGGACTGCAGGTGGTCTTCCAGGACCCCATGAGCTCCCTCGACCCCCGGATGCGCGTACGGGACATCGTCGCCGAGCCGCTCCCCGACCGCCGCTCGCCCGCCGCCGCGGAACGCGTGGCGGAGCTCCTCGCCGACGTGGGCCTGCCGGCGGAGGCGGCCGGGCGCTACCCGCACCAGTTCTCCGGCGGGCAGCGGCAGCGCATCGCCATCGCCCGGGCGCTGGCCCCCCGGCCGTCCGTGCTCCTCGCCGACGAGCCGGTCAGCGCCCTGGACGTGTCCGTACGGGCCCAGGTCCTCGACGTCCTGAGCAAGGTCACCGCCGAGCGGGACATGGCGCTGTGCATCGTCACCCACGACCTGGGCGTCGTGCGCTACCTGTGCGACGAGGTGGTGGTGATGAAGGAGGGCCGGGTGGTGGAGCGGGGGCCGGTCGAGCGGGTGTGGGAGGCGCCGGAGGACCCGTACACGCGGCAGCTGCTGGAAGCCGTGCCGGTGCTGCCGTGAGCGTCGCCCGGGGCCCGGCCGCGGCGGTCCTGCGCGGCCCGGTCGACACCTGTCCGCAGCGACGCATCGGCCCGCTGCTGTGCATGCGCAGCAACGGGGCGTTCTGTGCTGCTGTGTGAAGCCACGGACAGGTTGCCGCCGCTTTGCAGACAGATCATGGCGCCCTCACATCTCCCAAGTCAATCCTATGACTTGACTCGATCCACCCAAGTGGGAGCTTGTATCGTGAGGGTGTGACGCTAGATGACCTGAAGGTGTTCGTCATGGTCTGCGAGGCCCGCAACCTCAGTGCCGTGGCCCGCGCGATGAACTGCAGTCAGTCCGCCGTCAGCCAGCACGTCCGGCGCCTGGAGAAGGAGGTCGGCCTGTCCCTGATGGAGCGTCAGCCGCGCGGTGTGGTGCCCACGGAGGCGGGACGGATCCTCCAGCGGGCCGCGTCCGACGGGCTCACCGCCCTCGGCGAGGGCCTGCGCACCCTGGAGGAACTGCGCACCGGCCGGGGCGGCGGCGTCGTCATCGCCACCGGCGCCACGACCATCCGGCACCTCATGGGCGCGGCCATCGAGGAGTACAGCAAGCGGTATCCGGAGGTCGGCCTGGAATTCCACACCGAGCGCTCCAGCCACCGCTGCATCGACGCCCTGCGCTCGGGAGCCGTGGACCTCGCCTGGGTGTCCGTCCCCGCCGACGCGCCGGGCGGCTCCGACGCGCAGGGCGTCGAACTGCGGCCGGTCATCAGCCTGGAGTGGGTGCTGGCCGTGCACCCCGGCGACCCGCTCGCCGCGGAGAGCGGCCTCGGGGCGGCCGACCTCGCCCGTACGCGGCTGATCCGCCCGCCGGCCGGGACGAGCTCCGGCCGGCAGGTCGAGGACGTGCTGGGCGCGGTCGCCCTCTCCTCGCGCGCGACGACGCGGGCCACGGACTGGGACACGGCGCTGCTGCTGGCCGAGCTGGGCCTCGGGCACGCGCTGATACCGGCCATGCCGGGCCTTGTGAGCCCCTCGGGCGCGGTCCGCCTGATACCGGTGACGGGCATCCCGCCCCTGGAGGTCGGCTGGGCCGCGCGCCAGTGGTCGGCCCTGTCCCCCGCGGCACGGGAGTTCGCGACGGCGGTCACACGGCATGTGTCGGGCGGGGCCGGTTGATCCCCGGCCCGACGCGCCCGAATTGCTCCCGCCGCCACGGCGGTAAGCCCCCACCGCGAGGGTCCGGCGGAATGGGCACGGCCTTGGCCCGGGGCTCGCGTAGCACGGCACCGCCGGACCGCGGGTCACCGTGGTGGCGGAGTCATGCCGGGGCCCGGCAGGGAATGCGACCGCTGATCGCCGCCGCGGCGGCGGTTTCCGTGCGCGGGCGGAAGCGGCTCCCGTCCCGACGCGCCCGAATTACTCCCGCCGCCACGGCGGTAAGCCCCCACCGCGAGGGTCCGGCGGAATGGGCGCGGCCCTTGGCGCGGGGCTCGCGTAGTACGGCACCGCCGGGCCGCGCCGTCGTGGTTGGTCGCCGTGGCGGCGGAGTCATGCCGGTGGCTCGGCAGGGAATGCGACCGCTGACCGCCGCCGCGGTGGCGGTTTCCGTGTGCGGGCGGAAGCGGCTCCCGGCCCGACGC
Source organism: Streptomyces sp. URMC 127 (assembly GCF_051386535.1). NCBI lineage: Bacteria > Bacillati > Actinomycetota > Actinomycetes > Kitasatosporales > Streptomycetaceae > Streptomyces > Streptomyces sp. URMC 127. The sequence goes on along the minus strand of NZ_JBPQTW010000110.1, from coordinate 3,304 downwards.
GCCCGAATTGCTCCCGCCGCCACGGCGGTAAGCCCCCGCCGCGAAGGTCCGGCGGAATGCGTACGGCCGTCGTCACGCGCCCCCCGTACCCCCCAAGCCGCACAGCGTCTCGTACGCCGTCTGGATGAACGTGCCCCTCGGGGCCGGGGCCGTGGCGGACAGGGCTACGAGGCCGGTGCGGGAGGCGGGGAGGAAGCCGGCGAAGGCCGTGCAGCCGCGGGTGCCTCCCGAGTGGTGCAGCAGCGGTCCGCCGGGCCGCACGCGCAGGTTCCACACCAGGCACAGGCGCCGCCCCGGGCGCCGCAGCGCCAGCCGGGGCCGCTGCACCTCCGTGAGCGCGACGCGCAGGCTCGGCGGCGCGGCCGCCTCGGGCGCGAGCAGCGCCGTCAGGCAGCGCAGGAGGTCCCGCGCGCTGGAGCGCAGGGCGCCCGCCGCGGGCAGCCCGGGGACGAGCCAGGGCGGCCGGGGCCGCCCGTGCCAGTGACCGGTGACCTGCGGGCGGGTGGGGTCGCAGTCGGTGTCGGCCAGGCCGAGCGGGTCCAGGACGCGCTCAGCGAGCAGCGCCGGGTAGTCGCCGGGACCGCCGCCGGCGGCGCGCGCCAGGGCGAGGCCGAGCAGGCCCACGCCGTAGTTGGAGTAGCGCACGTGCGTGCCGGGGCGGTGGTGCAGCCGTGTCCGTGGCAGCGCGGCCAGCAGGTCGTCCGTGGTGAAGGCGGCGTACGGGTTGCGGAACCAGCCGGCACCGGCGGAGCGGGTGAGCAGCCCGGGAGGCAGCCGGGGCAGGCCGCCGGTGTGCGTGGCGAGGTGGAGGAGGGTGACGGGCGGCCCGGGGATGCGGCGGGCGCCGGGCGGCAGGTAGCGGTCGAGGGGGTCGTCGTAGCGGACTTCGCCGCGGGCGGCCAGCTCGGCGAGCAGCAGCGCGGTGAACGTCTTGGTGAGCGACCCGGTCTCGAAGCGGGTGTCCTCCTCGGCGGGCCCGCGGCAGACGACGATGCTCTCGTCGCCGCGCACGGCGGCGACCGCGACGGCGGCCGCGCCGCGGGCGGCGTCGGGCAGGGGCAGCAGCAGGGCGTTCAGCGGCGGCGCGAGGAGGCCGTCCGCCACGGCCTCCGCCACGGCCTCCGCCGCGGCCGCTGCCGCGGCAGCCGTCTCCGCCGGCCCGGCGGCGGGCACGGCGCGTGACTCCAGGGGCTCCTTCACCGGCCTCTCGCCGCCCGGGCCAGGGCGATGGAGCCCGCCACGGCGGTCACGACGGTGGTGTGCTGGTGCTCCTTGAAGCGGCGGACGGGGTCGTCGTCGACGGGATCGCCGTCGGCGGGCATCAGACCGTCCTCGTGCTGCAGGGCGGCCATGGCCTGCCAGTCCTCCGGCCGGCAGTAGGGCTCGGACAAGGACGCGCCCACGATGAGGAGTTCCGCCACGAGGTCCCACTGCCTGACCTCGCGCCAGATGTCGATCCACACGGGCAGCCAGGTGCGGACGTACGCGGTGAGGTCGGCGGGCAGGCCCTCGGGCCGGCCGCCCCAGTCGGTCAGGTGGAAGACGGTGTGGGTCATCGCGTAGGCGGTGATCCAGTTGATCGCCCAGGGCTCGGGCATGGCGCCCAGCCAGGTGGTGCGGGCGAGCGCCTCGAAGTCCTCGCCCGGGTCGAGGCCGGCGATGCGGGCGGCGTTGGCCGCGGCGAGGCGGCGGTTGGGCAGCAGCTCGACGCTGTGCACCGAGCGCAGCCGGGTGCGGTGGGCGAGCAGCCGGTCCATGTCCGCGTGCCGGTAGCCGCAGCGCACGAAGTGCGCGTACATCTCCAGCGGGTCCGTCATCAGGGTGTGGCGCAGCTGGCGTTCGTAGAGCAGGTCGCCCTTGCGCAGTTGCAGCCAGGTGAAGTCCAGCAGGTTCTGCGCGGCGGCGAGCTGGCCGGGTCCGGCCATGCCGTCACGCAGGATGATGGACGCGGCGAGGGTGGTCTCGCCCAGGGACTTGTAGACGCCGTCGGGGTCGGTGAGCTCCTCGGTGGTGCCGGGCGGGAGCGCGCCGAGCGCGCGGTGGGCGTGCAGCCAGGACAGGGCGCGGTCGGCCATGGTGCGGGCGGCCGCCGTCACGGGAGCGGGGATCGTGACGGCGGAGGGGGCGGGGGCGGAGAGGGTCATGCCGGCGCCTCCGTGGGCTCGTTGCGTACGTCTTCGGTCCGGCCGGTCAGCAGGTGTGCGGCCACCGCCAGGTCGAGGGCCGTGCGCGGGCCCGTGCCGCCGAGCAGCCGGATGTGGTCGAGGACGGGCTCCGGCTCCAGGGGCAGCGCGATGCCGTCGTGGCGGAGCAGGGCGAGCCAGCGCAGCAGGCGCACGGCCGTCGGGAAGTCGCGGCGCAGTACGGAGCGGGTCAGGCCGCGGCTGAGGGGGAGGGCCGCGTCGCGGGCGACGTCCCGTACGGGGCCCTCCAGGACGGGTGTGGCGAGCGGCGCAAGCTGGGCCATGCGGACGGACCAACGCTGCCAGTCGGTGGTGTCCGCGAGGTCGTCGCGCGTTTCGGGGAGCGTGGCGGCCACCGGGTTGCCGGCGTAGCCGCGCGTACGGGCCAGGAGCTGCGCGGTCGCCCAGTCGCGCCAGGCGGCGGTGCGCTCGTCGGGCGGGGCGGAGGGGCCGTGGCCGGGCACCGGGAAGGCCTCGAAGGCGCGGGCCACGGCGGCCGCGTCGGCGGGGTGGAAGGGGGCGCCGGTCAGGACGTGCGGGGTGAAGGTGTCGGCGCCGATCACCCGGACGGCGGCCAGGGCCGCGACGGAGCCGGGGGAGTCGAGGAGGTCGGGGAAGTCGGGGGAGCCGGCCGGAGAGGCGCCGGGGGAGCTGTCGAGGTGCGGGGCGACGAGGGCAGCGCCCCCCGCGCCCCGGAGGGCGCGGAGGACGCGGGAGGCCAGTTCGTCGGCCGCCGCGGCGTAGGCCGCACGGGAACTCACTTGCCCTTCGGCTCCTTCGGCTCCTTGGGCGACAGCAGGAGCAGCAGGAGCAGGAAGCCCGCGGCCTCCGGGGCGGGCAGGGGCGCCCCGCTGACGGCTGCTTCCGGCTCCACCATCAGGGAGCCGATGGCGGCCGCCCCGTCCGGTGTCGCGAGGGGTCGGAGGGTTTCTTGAGTGAGCATGTGCAGCGCCTCCTTGAGGAGATGCAGGTTGAAATGTCATCACTTAATCAGTGATGTCTGACAAATGAGGCTAAGCACGCTCTTCGTGATGTCCGGGCCGGGACACGCCGGTCAGTCGGGGGATGCGAGCTCCGCCGGAGCTCCGGCGCCGGGGCGGCGGGGGCGCAGTGGCGGAGCC
>NZ_JBPQTW010000109.1:0-22902 GCF_051386535.1 Streptomyces sp. URMC 127 | reverse complement strand
GTACTGACCCTCGCCGCCGCAGGCGGCGAGGGTCAGTACACCGCCGAGCACAGCGGCCGCGGCCGCGAGGGCCTTGCGGCGCTTGCCGTACGTCATCACACGCTTCTCCATTGCTCCTGCGGCCCCTATCCCCGAGCCGAACCGTGGGGCAGCACGATTCCCGGCTACTACTTCAGGAACGCCTGCACCGGTTCGTCCGTTCCACACCCCTGGAGAATGTGGGGAAGGCCACGCCTGCCTGTTCCCCTCGGAGGGGCGCCATGATAGCGGGGCGGCCGGTGGCGGCGGGGCGGTTGACGGGGCCCGGGGCGGCGGTGACCGCCGGGAACCCGCGGCTTCCTCCCGGCCGTTCGTATCACTACCATCGGGTCACTGACATCGAGTCAGTACGGGGCCGGCGGCCGCGCCGCGCCCCCAATCTCCGCCGCCTCAAGGGGGATTCGTCCGTGACCGCACGCCGACCGCTGCTGACCGCCGTGGCCGCAGGGTCGCTCCTGTGTGCGGTGTGGTTCATGCCGTCCGCGGATGCGACGGTCTCGCAGGCGGATCGCCCCACGGCGCGCCCGGCGCCCGCGGTCCAGCCCGCTCACCCCTCTGAGCAGCAGCTTTCCCTCGCCGACTCGGGCAGTGTGGACACCACTCCCTACGTTTTCGGGGGAGTTGCCCTCGTGGCGGCGGGCGGCGCGCTGGTGACGGCCGCCGTGCGCAGGACGCGCACGGCGGACCGCTGAGCAACTTTTACCTTCTTTACCCGCACCGCTCAGGGGCGGGAGCCCTCCGCGGGCCTTACGCCAGCGGACCCGTTACGGGTTCAACCGCCTCGACGAGCTTCCCGGCCCGTACGAACTCCTCCGCGCGCGCCAGGTCCGGCGCGAGGAAGCGGTCCTCGCCGGGGCCCTCCACGCCCGCCTCGCGCACGGCCTTGAGCACGGCCTGCGTGGCCGGCGAGGGCGTGAGGCCCTCGCGCAGCTCCACGGCGCGGGTGGCCGCGACGAGCTCGACGGCGATGACCTTCGCAAGGGCGGCGACGGCCGTACGGAGCTTGCGGGCGGCCGACCAGCCCATCGAGACGTGGTCCTCCTGCATCGCCGAGGAGGGGATGGAGTCCACCGAAGCGGGGACGGCCAGCCGCTTCAACTCGCTGACCAGGGCGGCCTGGGTGTACTGGGCGATCATCAGGCCCGAGTCCACGCCCGCGTCGCCGGCCAGGAAGGGCGGCAGGCCGTGCGAGCGGTTCTTGTCCAGCAGCCGGTCGGTGCGCCGCTCGGCGATGGAGGCGAGGTCGGCGGCGGCGATGGCGAGGAAGTCGAGGACGTAGGCGACGGGGGCGCCGTGGAAGTTGCCGTTGGACTCGACGCGGCCGTCGGGCAGCACGACGGGGTTGTCGACGGCGGAGGCGAGCTCGCGGTCGGCGACCAGGCGGGCGTGCGCGAGGGTGTCGCGGCCGGCGCCGGCGACCTGCGGGGCGCAGCGGATGGAGTACGCGTCCTGGACGCGCGGCGCGTCGTCCTGGTGGTGCCCGGTGAGCCCGGAGCCGGCGAGGACCCGCAGCATGTTGCCCGCGCTGGCGCCCTGGCCCGGGTGGGGCCGGATGGCGTGCAGCTCGGGCGCGAGCACCTTCTCGGTGCCGAGCAGGGCCTCCAGCGACAGGGCGGCGGTGATGTCGGCCGAGGTCAGCAGGCGGCCGAGGTCGGCGCAGGCCATGACGAGCATGCCGAGCATGCCGTCGGTGCCGTTCAGCAGGGCCAGGCCCTCCTTCTCGCGCAGCTCGACGGGCTCGATGCCGTGCTCGGCGAGGAGCTGCCCGGCGGGGCGGACGACGCCGTCGGGGCCCTCGGCGTCGCCCTCGCCCATGAGCGTGAGCGCGCAGTGGGAGAGCGGCGCGAGGTCGCCGGAGCAGCCCAGCGAGCCGTATTCGTGCACGACGGGGGTGATGCCGGCGTTGAGGATCGCCGCCATGGTCTCCACCACGAGCGGGCGCACACCGGTGCGGCCGGAGGCGAGGGTCTTCAGGCGCAGGAACATCAGGGCGCGGACGACCTCGCGCTCGACGCGCGGGCCCATGCCGGCGGCGTGCGAGCGCACGATGTTGCGCTGCAGCTGGGCGCGCAGCTCGGGGCTGATGTGGCGGACGGCGAGGGCTCCGAAGCCGGTGGAGACGCCGTAGACGGGGTCGGGCTTGGCGGCGAGGTCGTCGATGACGCGGCGGGACTCCGCGACCGCGGCCAGCGCCTCGTCCGATACGACGACGCGCGCGGCGCCTCGTGCCACGGCGATCACGTCTTCCGCGGTCGTCCCGGCCGTCCCCACCACCACAGTGTGCATATCCATATTCAGGCACCCTAGAGACTGAATCGCTGCCTGTACATAGCCGACGGGTCGCCTGTCAGGTACAACGCGTAGGGGCCGGTTCCGCATGCCGGACGCGCCCCGCCGGTCACGGCTGCCGCCCCCGGAAGCGCCGCCGCTCGGCGACCGGCGCGGCCGGCGGGTGATCGGCGAGCCGGACCACGGGGTCGGCCGGCCCCCCGGCCCGCCCGGCGACGACCGGCTCCGCCGCCCGCGCCGCCTTCGCCTTGTACTGTGCCGCGTCGGCGAGCCGGAACAGCCTCCGCGCCGTGGCCACCGCGCCGATCGGGTCCCCGGTCGAGGCGACGCCGCAGGCGACCCCCTCCCCCAGCTCCAACGCCGCGGCCCGGCGGCACAGTTCGGCGGCCACGCCGACCACCTCGTCCGCCGGCGGACCCACCGTCAGCAGGCAGAACTCGTCCCCGCCCAGCCGCGCCGCCAGCGCCCCCGGCAGCATGGCCCCGCACAGCGACAGCACCGAGCCGAAGCGCTCCAGCAGCCGGTCACCGACCGCGTGCCCCAGCGTGTCGTTGACCCGCTTGAGCCCGTTGAGGTCGCACACCACGAGGCTCACGACGACCCCGTCCTCAAGGTGGCGCTCCAGCGCCTCGTCCAGCCGCGCGTCGACCGCGCGCCGGTTGGCGAGCCCGGTCAGCGGGTCGGTGAACGCCAGCCGGCGCACCTCCTCCAGCTGCTCGGTCTGCGCGATCCCGGCCGCCGCGACGGCCGCCAGGACGGTCGCGAAGTCGGCGTCCGCCCGCCCGAAGGCCGGCGCCCCGGGCGGCCTGGCCACGTACAGCTCGCCCCAGGCCCGCCCGTGCAGGACGACCGGCGCGACGACGCAGCAGCCCCGGCCGCGGCGGCGCAGCGCGGCGACCCGCTCGTGCCGGTACGCGCCCTGCCCGCCGCCCGTCTCCGCGGCCCCCTCCATGCTCTCGACCCACGCGCGGGGCTCGGCACCGCCGCTGGCCCACTCCTCGTGCAGGAACTCCGCGATCTCGGGGAAGTCGTGCACCGGGTACGACTCGTCCTCCGGGAAGCGCTCCTCGCCCGCGGTCAGCTCCCCCGCGTTGACCAGGACGCGCAGGCGCCCGCGCTCGCGCTCCCACACGGACACGGCGGCGAAGCTGCCGCCCAGGGCGGCCATCACCCGTTCCGCCGCGGCGGCCACCGTGTCCAGCGGGGTGCGCGCCGCCGCCATCGACTGCGCCAGCTCCACCACGGCGCGCAGCCGACCGTCGCACTCCCCGCCTGCTGCCACCCGAGCCTCACATTCCGTTGCTGAGCGCAGATTCTGCACTCCAGCCTAAGAATGTCGGGCGCATTCCGCCCCATGACGGCCGTAAGGAACTGCCGTCACTTCTGTCTCAGCTCTCTCAGCAGCCGGGCCAGTCGGGCTTGCGCTTCTCGTTGAAGGCGGCGACGCCCTCGGCGCGGTCGCCGGAGAAGGCCACGGACCGCCAGGCGGCATCCTCGACCTCCAGCCCGGCGCGCAGGTCGAGGCCGTGGCCCAGTCGCAGGGCGCGCTTGGCGGCGCGGAGGCCGACGGGAGAGTTGGCGGCGATCCTTTCCGCGAGGGCCAGCGCCTCGACCCGGTCCTGCCCCTCCGCGACCACCCGGTCGACCAGCCCCAACCGCTCGGCCTCCCCGGCCTCGACCCGCCGGGCGGTAAAGATCAGCTCGGCGGCCCGCGCTGCCCCCACCCGCCGCGGCAGGAGCTGCGTACCGCCCCCGCCCGGAATGACGCCTACGGACACCTCGGGCAACCCCACCACGGCAGTCACATCAGCAACGATGACGTCGCACGACAGGGCCAGCTCGAACCCGCCCCCGAGCGCGAACCCGTGCACAGCGGCAATCGTGGGCATCGGCAGTTCGAGAACACCGGTGTACGCGGCACGGGCATGAGGCCGCTGGCGGCCCAACTCGGCGTCGGTGAAGGAGTTGCGCTCCTTCAGGTCGGCGCCGACACAAAAAGCGCGCTCGTGCGTAGAGGTAAGGACAACAACGCGCACGGAGCCGTCATCAGCAAGAGCACCGGTAGCCTCCGCCAGCCGCCGGGCGAGCTCGCTGGAGACAGCATTCATGGCCTTGGGCCGGTCCAGCACGAGCTCGGCAACGTGCCCGTGCCGCCGAACCGCAATCCACTCGCCGAAACGCTGCTCACTCATGGGCCCACCCTCCGAGGGTTAACGCTGGTAAACGTGCGGGGTGGCCACGATCATGCCTTGCACGCCCCCGGCGAGGCCAGAGGACGGCGGAGGCGGCGGGGCCGGCCCTCCTCCCTCAGCCGCCCCTCCGGCTCAGGAGCCACGGTTCCACCATGCCCAGCCCCCGCACCGGCCGCTGCCACATCGGCTGCAGCGCAAACCGGTACCCGTTCCCGCCTCCCTCGGAGACCTCCGCCTCCGACTTGGGCGCGTCCCCGCTCCGCGTCAGCTCCTCCGCCAGCGCCTGGTCGACGAGCACCGCGTCCTTCGGCGCTATCGACGTGAGCCGCGACGCGAGGTTCACCGTCGTGCCGAAGACGTCGCCCATCCGCGTCGTCACCGTCCCGAACGCGATGCCGACCCGCAGCTCGGGCATGGTCTCGTCGTGCGTCATGGTCTCGATGAGCCGCAGCCCGATCTCGGCGGCCGTCCCCGCGTCATCGGCGGAGTACAGCACCTCATCGCCCAGCGTCTTGATGAGCCGCCCCCCGTGCGCGGCCACCAGGTCGGCCGCGGTGGTCTCGAAGGCCTCGACGAGCTCCCCGAGCTCTTCCTCCTCCAGACGCCGCGTCAGCCGGGTGAAGCCGACCAGATCGGCGAATCCGACGGCCAGCCGCCGGTCCACCATCTCCGCGTCGTCCTGCGCCTGGACCACCCGCCCCGTGGCCGCCGCGAGCTGCCGCCGCCACACGTAGATCAGGAACTCCTCCAGCTCCGGCAGCAGCAGCTCGACCAGCGGGTACGTGATCTCCGTCCGCGTCATGCCGGGTTCCTGGGGCTCCGTCAGGCCCTCCAGGAAGGAGTCGATCTGCCAGTCGGCGAGCCGCGCGGTCGTCTGCCCGGTGGACCGGGCGACCTGCACGGCCATCGGCTCGCTGAGCAGCCCGGCCTCCACGAGACCGGCCAGCCGCCGCAGCGCCAGCACGTCCGCCTCGGTCAGCGCCCGCGCCTGCCCGATGTCGGCGAAGCCCATGGCCCGCCAGAAGCGCGAGGCGAGGTCCATCGAGACACCGGCCGCACGGGCGGCCTGAAAGGGCGTGTAACGACGCTCCGCACCGAGGATCAGCGCTTCGAGGCGCAGGGCGATGGGGTCTCCGCCCTCGTCGCCGCCGTCGTACTCCTCGACGCCACCAGTGGCGGCACCCTCGACCCCGTCGGCGGTCACCGCCCGCCCCCTGTCCGATCCGTGCGCACTGCCCTGCCGATCACTGCTCGCTTAGGTTCCGGGCACAACGATACGACAGGTGTGCCGTAGCTCACTCTTCCGACGAGGCGGAGGTCCCCTCGGACTCCCGGCCTACGCCTCCCCGGGCCTCCTTCCCCTCCCCGCCGCTCCCCGCGGGCCGCACGTGAACGATGTCTCCCGCGCCCACCGGCCGCTGCGCCCCGTCCTCCGTGGCCAGCACCAGCCGCCCGTCCCCGTCGACGGCCACGGCCTCCCCGACGAGCGCCTGCCCGCCGGGCAGTTCGGCGCGTACCTTCCGCCCGAGCGTCGCGCACCCGGCCGCGTACGCCTCCTGCAGCCGGCTCTCGACCGGGTCGCCGCCCGCGTCCCGCCACACGCCGTACCACTCCTCCAGCGAACGGAGTACGGCGCGCAGCAGCGGATCGCGGTCGAGGACCTGCGCTCCGGCCAGCGCCAGCGACCCGGCCGTGGGGACGGGGAGCTCGTCCGCCCGCAGGGTCACGTTGAGGCCGATCCCGACGACGACGGCGTCGCCGGTCCGTTCGGCGAGGATCCCCCCGGCCTTGCGCTCTTCCCCTCCGACGGTCACCAGCAGGTCGTTGGGCCACTTGAGGGCCGTGTCGACGCCGGCGGCGCGGGAGAGCGCGGTGGCGGTCGCGACCCCGGCGAGGAGCGGCAGCCATCCCCACCGCTCGGCGGGCACCCCGTCGCCGGGCCGCAGCAGCACGGAGAAGAAGAGCCCGGACCGCGCCGGCGCCGACCACGTGCGGTCCAGCCGCCCGCGCCCGGAGGACTGCTCCTCGGCGACGAGCACGGCACCCTCGGCGTCCCTGCCCTCACCCGCCGCCGCGGCCTCCACGAGGTCGGTGTTGGTCGACCCGGTCCGGGCGACGACCTCCAGGGAGCTCCACAGCGAGCCGGGCCTGAGGAGCCCGCGCCGCAGCGCGGGGACGTTGAGCGGCGGCCGGTCGAGGTCGGACCAGCGGTTTCCAGCAGAAGGAGCAGCAGGAGGGGTCATGGGGCCCACCCTAGGAGAGGAACAGGAGAGGGAAAGAACAGGCACAAAAGAGGAAACGGAAGCGATCCGGGTGTGGCCAACGACGCAGTGTTCCCGCACCCCCGCGCGGCTACGCTACGGACCGGTAGCAAGGACCCCGGTAGATCACCCCGTAGATCACCTGTAGATCAGTAGCCCGTAGCCACCTCTGGACGAGCAGGAGCCGCATCCCGATGTCCGAGCCGGAACACGACATCCACACCACCGCGGGCAAGCTCGCGGATCTGCAACGCCGGATCGAGGAGGCCACGCACGCGGGCTCCGCCCGTGCCGTGGAGAAGCAGCACGCCAAGGGCAAGCTGACCGCCCGTGAGCGGATCGAACTCCTCCTGGACGAGGGTTCCTTCGTCGAGCTCGACGAATTCGCCCGCCACCGCTCGACGAACTTCGGCATCGAGAAGAACCGCCCGTACGGCGACGGCGTCGTGACCGGCTACGGCACGGTCGACGGCCGCACCGTCTGCGTCTACTCGCAGGACTTCACCGTCTTCGGCGGCTCGCTCGGCGAGGTCTACGGCGAGAAGATCGGCAAGGCCATGGACTTCGCGCTGAAGACCGGCTGCCCGGTCATCGGCATCAACGACGGCGGCGGCGCCCGCATCCAGGAGGGCGTGGTCGCCCTCGGCCTCTTCGGCGAGATCTTCCGGCGGAACGTGCACGCCTCGGGCGTCATCCCGCAGATCTCCCTGATCGTCGGCCCGTGCGCGGGCGGCGCGGTCTACTCCCCCGCGATCACCGACTTCACGGTCATGGTCGACCAGACGTCGCACATGTTCATCACGGGCCCGGACGTGATCAAGACGGTGACGGGCGAGGACGTCGGCTTCGAGGAGCTGGGCGGCGCCCGCACGCACAACACCACCTCGGGCGTGGCGCACCACATGGCCGGGGACGAGAAGGACGCCATCGACTACGTCAAGGCGCTCCTGTCCTACCTCCCCTCGAACAACCTCTCCGAGCCCCCGGCCTTCCCCGAGGAGGCCGACCTGGAGATCTCGGCGGCCGACGGCGAGCTCGACGTGCTCATCCCGGACTCGGCCAACCAGCCCTACGACATGCACACCGCCATCGAGCACGTGCTGGACGACGGCGAGTTCCTGGAGACCCAGGCGCTCTTCGCGCCGAACATCATCACCGGCTTCGGGCGTGTCGAGGGGCACCCGGTCGGCATCGTCGCCAACCAGCCGCTGCAGTTCGCGGGCTGTCTGGACATCAACGCGAGCGAGAAGGCCGCCCGCTTCGTCCGCACGTGCGACGCCTTCAACGTGCCGGTGCTCACCTTCGTCGACGTGCCGGGCTTCCTCCCGGGCACCGACCAGGAGTACAACGGCATCATCCGCCGCGGCGCCAAGCTGATCTACGCCTACGCGGAGGCGACCGTCCCGCTGATCACGGTGATCACGCGGAAGGCGTTCGGCGGCGCGTACGACGTGATGGGCTCCAAGCACCTCGGCGCCGACCTCAACCTCGCCTGGCCCACCGCGCAGATCGCCGTGATGGGCGCCCAGGGCGCCGTCAACATCCTGCACCGCCGCACGATCGCGGCGGCGGAGACGGACGAGGAGCGGGAGGAGCTGCGCGCGAAGCTGATCGCGGACTACGAGGACACGCTGCTCAACCCGTACGCGGCCGCCGAGCGCGGCTACGTCGACGCGGTGATCATGCCGCACGAGACGCGCCGGCACATCGTGCGGGGCCTGCGGGCGCTGCGCGACAAGCGCGAGGCGCTGCCGCCGAAGAAGCACGGCAACATCCCCCTCTAGGCCCCTTAGGCAACTCAGTCCTTCAGTCCCTCAGGGAGGCGTTCGGTGATCAAGGTAGTACGGGGCAACCCGACCCCCGAGGAGCTCGCCGCCGCCCTGGCGGTGGTCCGGGCCCGCGCGGCGGCGGGCGACGCGGCCGCCGCGCCCGCGGCGGGCGAGCCCCGCCCGGAGTGGTCCGCGCCGGCGCGGCGCCTGGCGGCGGCGCGGATGGCCAGGCCCGGCCCCCGGGCGTGGCGCACGACGTACTGGCCGTCGTAGCGGCCCGGTGGCCTAGCGACCCGGCGGCCGGCAGAGCTGAGCCCCCGCTTGAGTACCCGTACTCAGGCGGGGGCGGCCCGCTCGCGCCACGATGGATCCGATGCTGTGGTCGGACCCGTCGAACGAACCCCCCGAGGAGCTGCGCGAGGCGCAGGCGATGCTCCGCCGGGCCGGTCTCGTACTCGCGGTCGGCGTGATCGCGGCGCTCCTCCTGCTGGGCCTGCACTGAGCCGCGGGCTCCACCGCCGCCTCACAGGAAACCCACAGTTACCGGCCCTGTGCAACCAAATCCTCCCCACCCGCATCATGGCTAGTGAAATGCCGCGAACCGGGGAGTGCGTCACACCATGAACAAGCCCGTGCGCCACATATCCGTCTTTGTCGGAGTGCTGGTCCTGGCGCTGCTGGTCCAGGCGACCTGGATCCAGTTCGTCCGCGCCGACGAGCTGTCCAACCACAAGGACAACAAGCGGGTGAAGATCGCCTCCTTCGCCCAGCCGCGCGGCAACATCATCGTCGGCGGCCAGCCCATCACGGGCTCGACCGAGACCACGGGCGACTACAAGTACAAGCGCACGTTCAAGGACGGCGAGATGTACGCCCCGGTCACCGGCTACTCCTCGCAGCTCTACGGCAACAGCCAGCTCGAATTCGTCAACAACAAGCTGCTCAGCGGCACCGACGACAAGCTGTTCCTGCAGCGCACCACCGACATGCTCACCGGCAAGAAGCCCCGCGGCGGCGACGTGGTGACGACCATCGACCCCAAGGCCCAGGAGGCCGCCTTCAAGGGCCTCGGCAAGTTCAAGGGCGCCGTCGTCGCCCTCGACCCGCGCACGGGCAAGATCCTCGCCCTCGCCTCCACCCCCTCCTACGACCCCTCGGTCTTCGCGGGCAACACGCTGAAGGACCAGGAGGCGTACAAGAAGCTGGAGGCCGACAAGGACAAGCCGCTGGTCAACCGGGCGATCAAGGAGCGCTACCCGCCGGGCTCCACCTTCAAGATCCTCACCGCCGCGGCCGCCCTCGAACACGGCATCGTCACCGACATCAACGCCAAGGGCAGCGCCCCCGTCCCGTACCCGCTGCCGCTGAGCACCACCAAGGTCCGTAACGACGTCCCGACCGACGAGTGCGTCAACGGCTCCCTGATGGCCGGCCTCCAGTGGTCCTGCAACAACGTCTTCCTGGACCTGGCCGACAAGCTGGGCAAGGACAAGATGCGGGAGACCGCGGAGAAGTTCGGGTTCAACAACAAGGACCTCTTCATCCCCAACGGCACCGTCGAGTCCATCTACCCCAAGAACCTCGACCGCCCGCAGACCGCCCTCACCGGCATGGGTCAGGGCAGCCTCGACAGCACCCCGCTGCAGATCGCGATGATGACCGCCGCCCTCGCCAACGACGGCAAGCTCATGAAGCCGTACCTCGTCGAGGAGCTGCGCGACCCGAACCTCAACACGCTGGAGAAGCACAAGCCCGAGCAGATGTCCCAGGCCGTCTCCGCCGACACGGCGAAGAAGGTCCAGCAGATGATGGAGAACACCGCCGAGAAGGGCACCGGCAAGGCCGCCCTCATCGACGGCGTCACCGTCGGCGCCAAGACCGGCACGGCGCAGCACGGCGTCAACAACGAGAAGCTCCCGTACGCCTGGTTCGTCTCCTACGCCAAGCAGGGCGACGGCTCCCCCGTCGCCGTCGCCGTCTTCATCGACCCCGACGGCTCGGGGATCGACCGCGACGACATCCACGGCGGCGCGCTGGCCGGCCCGATCGCGAAGAAGGTCATGGAGGCCGTGATCAAGAAGTAGGGAGGCCGGGCCGGTTTCCGTACGATGGCTGGCATGACCGCTCAGCGCCGCCGTCTCGTCCTCGGCTCCCAGTCCCCCGCCCGCCTCGGCCTGCTCAAGGCGGCCGGGCTCGACCCCGAGGTCATCGTCAGCGGTGTGGACGAGGACGCGCTGACGGCTGCCACGCCGGGCGAGCTGGCCCGGGTCCTCGCCGAGGCCAAGGCCGACGCGGTCGCCGCCCGGCCGGAAGCGGCCGGGGCGCTGGTCATCGGCTGCGACTCCGTCCTGGAACTGGACGGTCAGGCGCTCGGCAAGCCGGCGGACGCCGAGGACGCCACCGCCCGCTGGAAGACGATGCGCGGCCGGTCCGGGATCCTCCGGACCGGCCACTGCATCGTCGACACGGCCACGGGCCGCCGGGTGTCGGCGACCGCTTCCACGACCGTGCGGTTCGGCGAGCCCTCCGACGCCGAGATCGCCGCGTACGTCGCGACGGGTGAGCCGCTGTACGTTGCGGGCGCCTTCACCCTCGACGGCCGCTCCGCCCCCTTCATCGAGGGCATCGAGGGCGACCACGGGAACGTCGTCGGCCTGTCCCTCCCCCTGCTGCGGAAGCTCCTCGCGGAGGTCGGGGTGTCGATCACGGACCTGTGGGTCTAGCGGCCCCTGCTTATACGGGCGCTTACATCGGCAGGGCGCCGGCCACCGGAGCGAGGATCCCGAGGACGGGGTCGAGCGCCTGCGTGACCTGCCCCAGCTGGTTGAGCTGGTTCAGCTTGTTCAGCTGGTTCGTCCCGTCCGGGTAGAGGCTCGTCGGGGGGTGCGCGTCCATGCCCATGGTCTCCGGCGGGGCGATGGCGTGCCCGGCGTTCGAGGCGGGCGGCTGGGGCATGGGGGCGGCCGAAGCGGCAGTGGCGGTCAGGGTGAGAGCGGCGCCGGTGAGGGCGGCGGCAGCAGCAATGCGCTTCATCATGACCGCCACAACGAGGTCACGTCCGCTCGGTCACCATTCCTTCCGCCAGTCGGGGGGCGCTGCCCAGGAATGCACGGGCCGTATTGAGCAGCAGAAGCGTGTGCACGAGCCGCCCGTCGGGGGTGGGCACGCGCCACCACGAGAGCGGCCATGTGGCGCTGTACAGCGCGGGAATGAGTACGTAGTCGAGCCGCGTGACGCCTTGGGGCCAGGCGTGGCCTGAGGTACTTCCGGGGTTCACGAGGAAGCACACGGCGCCGCCGTTGTTGGCTTCGGCGATGATCGGACCGGGGTGCCCGCAGGTGAGCATGGCCATGGCCTGGGCCAGACGGCGGCCCTCGCCCCCGCGGACGCGGACGGCGTCGAAGTGCACGCCGGTTTTGCGGAGTTGGTGACCGCGGGCGGGGATCCAGTCGATTTCGGTCACGTGGACTTGCTGATTCATGTGACGAGCATCACTGACGCCCGCTAGGTTTTCCATTACGGAGCGTGGACGCGCGTTAACGGTGCGCCGCAGTCGAACGCGACTTGAGTGCAGTTGAGCCGAGTGGAAGGCGGGGGCCGGGGAATGGCGAGCCAGGAGAACAAGGACCGGGCGTCAACGGCATCGCAACTCACGTCCGATATCGCGCGGTTGCTGCGGAAGCAGGCGGGCATGACACAGGAGGAGCTCGGCGCGCAGATCGGCTACACGGGGTCGGCGGTCAGCGCCCTGGAGACGGGTGCGCAGCCCGCGACCGAGCAGATGCTGGACGGCCTGGAGAAGACCATCGGCAGCGGGATGGGCATCTTCACGGCGGCGAAGAAGTACGTACGGCTGGACAAGTACCCGACGCACTTCAAGGACTTCGCACGGCTGGAACGGCAGGCGCTGACGCTCCTCACGTATCAGAACTTCGTGATCGATGGACTGTTCCAGACCGAAGCGTACGCACGGGCACTCATTGGCGGCGGATACCCGCCCCTCCCGGAGTCCGTGGTGGAGGAAATGGTCACAGCTCGGATGGAACGTAAGGCAATCTTCGACCGCGAGCCAACAGCACTGCTGGAGCTGATCCTCGAAGAGTCGGTGCTGCGCCGCCCGTTCGGTAGCTGGGACATCATGCGCAGGCAGCTGCAGCACCTCATCGAGTGCTCGGAGCGACCGAACGTCGCCATTCAGGTGCTGCCGATGGACCGCGGGCTACGGGGGCGGAATGCCGGAGCCCGGGGGCCAGTGAAACTCGTGCAGACCCCGGAACACCGCATGATGGTCTACTTGGAAGTGCAGGAAAACAGCAATCTGCTCAGCGAACCGGCCGAGGTGACCCGCCGCTTCCACCGCTATGCGGCGATCCGCGCACAGGCCCTCGGCTCGGACGAATCACTGGTACTCATCGAGCGGTTGGCGGGAGAGCTATGAGCACAGGCTTGCAGTGGCACAAGTCCAGCTACAGCGACGACAGCGGCGGAGACTGCGTCGAAGTCGCCACGGAATGGCGCAAGTCCAGCCACAGCGCCGGAGACGGGGGCGACTGCGTCGAGGTAGCCGACGACTGGCGAAAGTCGAGCCACAGCGATGACAGCGGCGGGCACTGCATAGAGGTGGCCAGACGGCCCGACCGCGCACCCGTGCACATACGGGACTCCAAGAACCCCACAGGTCCGGCCCTCACCGTGGAGCCGCCCGCCTGGTCGGCCTTCCTCGGCTACGCGACCGGACGCCCGCCGACGCCGTAGTCGGCTCCGAACGTTTCCTGGGACATGTCAAAGCGCATATTCCGGTGTAGCCAACGACTCCACCCCCGAGGAGCGAGGAGCCCGCCGTATGCCGCGCATTCTGATCACCACCGGTGACGCCGCCGAGGACCTGGAGGTCCTGTACCCCTACCAGCGCCTGCTGGAGGAGGGCTACGAGGTGGACATCGCCGCGCCCACCGTGAAGCAGCTCCAGTTCGTCGTGCACGACTTCGTCGCGAGCTTCGACACGTACACGGAGAAGCTGGGCCACAGCTGGCCCGCGGACCTCGCGCTGGCGAACGTGAACCCGGCCGACTACGCCGCGGTCGTCATACCCGGCGGCCGCGCGCCGGAGTTCCTGCGGCTGGACCCGGACTTCCAGCGGATCATCAGGTGGTTCTTCGCGCGGAACAAGCCCATCGCGCACATCTGCCACGCCGTGACCGCCCTGACGCCGCTCGGCGTCCTCAAGGGCCGCCGCACCGCCGCCTGGCCCGCCTGCAGGCCGGACGTGCAGCTCGCGGGCGGCACGTTCGTGGACGCGGAAGCGGTCGTGGACGGGAACATGGTGTCGGCCCGCGCCTGGAACGACCAGCCCGCGTGGATGCGGGCCTTCGTGGAGCTGCTCCGGGTGCAAGCGCCGGTCAAGCGCTGATCGAGGGCTGGGCCCTGTGCGAGGCTGGTAGGTCCGGCCCCACCCCGCCTCGCGAAGGGAACCCCGTACACCCATGTCCCAGTCCGTGGACCGCGCCCTGGACGTCCTGGACGCCGTGGCCGCGGCAAGCGCCCCCGTGCCCGCCAAGTCGCTGGCGCGGCAGCTCGGCTGCGGCCTGTCCACCGTGTACGAGATCCTCGGCACGCTGACGGCCCGCGGGCACGTGGTCCGCACCGCCGGCGGGTACGCGCTGGGCTATCGCGTACCCGCCCTGCACCAGGCGTTCCAGCGCCAGATGCAGCTGGACGACGCGGTGCACGCGCTCCTGCTCCGCGCCCGGCGCGAGGCGGGCGCGGACACGTACTTCAGCACGTACCGGGACGGGGCGATCGCCGTCCTCGCGGGGAACTCCGCGGTGCCGTCCACCGGCGGCTTCACGGTGGGCCGGGACCTCGACGGGCACGCCACCGCCCACGGCAAGGTGCTGCTGTCCGCGCTGCCGCGGGCCGCCCGCATGCGCTACCTCACCAGCACCGGCATGCGGGCGATCACGCCGCGGACGATCACGTCCCCGGCGCGGCTGGACGCGGAGCTGCGGCGGGTGCGGCGGGAGGGGGTCGCCGTGGAGGTGGAGGAGTGCGCGCCGGGAGTGGCGTGCGTGGCGGTGCCCGTTCCGGCTGCGACCGGCAAGGGCACGGCTCTGACGGCCGTCTCGGCGGCCGTCCCGCTGGAGGACTTCCGGCGCCGCGGCGCTCAGCTGACGAGCACGCTGCGCCACGTCGCCGCGGAGGCGGCCAGGTTGGCTGCGCGTCAGCGCGAGGGCGCGGCCTCCTGACGCCCGGGCGCCCGGTGCAGGGGGTCGTACGCGAGCAGGGTGCAGACGATGAGCGCGAGCACGGCCATGACGGCCGCGAACGCGCCCCAGCCGACGAGCCCGACGCAGAACGCGCCCAGCAGTCCGTGCACGACCCCGCAGGTGATCAGCAGGATTCGTCCGGCCGGCCGGGGCGGGCGGTCGCGCAGGGCCGCGCGGAGGGCGACGAAGGCGCAGGTCAGCAGGTAGAGGGCGAAGAGGCCGCCGGCGATCCACGCGGCGAGGGCCATCAGCTTCGGATCGCTCCCCGCGAGGGACATCCGCTGGCGGCGGACGACGACGCCGAGGATCCAGTTGATCAGGGCGATGCCGAGCCCTTCGACGGCGAGGGCGAGCGCGGTGAGGCCGGCGACGGGTCGGCGCAGGCGATCTGCTGCGGCCGCGGCCGTCCGGTCGGTCATACGGGCACCCCTCCCCCGGCCTCCGGTACCCCGGCTCCCGCACCCGGTTCCCGCGCCCCGTGCGGGTGATTCTGCGGGTTACCGCGGGTACGACGTCATGAAGGAGGCTACTCACGGGTAGATCCCGGGACAAGGGGTGCGGCGGGCCCGGGGCGCAGATCTCGGATCCGCAAACTTTGGCCCACCCGTTCGTAGGGACTCAACAAAGAAAGCTCTTCCGCTTCCACCGCCGCGGTTCGAGAGCTCTGCCACAGCCAAAGGTCGGCGGAGACCCGCATACCCGGCGTACCGTGGGAGAACTGGGGACTTTGGCGCGCACACGGCCTCCGGTTCACGCTCCGTGTGGGCAAGCTCACCTCGGGAGTCGGCTCGGCACAGAGTGTCGCCAGTACCTAAACTCACCTTGTTTCAAGGAGGGAGCCATCGTGCGCAAGGTGCTCATCGCCAACCGTGGCGAAATCGCTGTCCGCGTAGCTCGTGCGTGCCGGGACGCCGGGATCGCCAGTGTGGCGGTCTATGCGGATCCGGACCGGGACGCGTTGCATGTCCGCGTTGCTGATGAGGCGTATGCGCTGGGTGGTGACACCCCGGCCACGAGTTACCTCGATGTGGCCAAGGTGCTGGCCGCGGCCGCCGAGTCGGGCGCGGATGCGATCCACCCGGGTTACGGGTTCCTCTCCGAGAACGCCGACTTCGCCCAGGCGGTCCTGGATGCGGGGCTGACGTGGATCGGTCCGCCGCCGCAGGCGATTAGGGACCTGGGCGACAAGGTGGCGGCCCGTCACATCGCCCAGCGCGCCGGCGCCCCCCTCGTCGCGGGCACCCCCGACCCGGTCTCCGGCGCCGACGAGGTCGTCGCGTTCGCCGAGCAGCATGGTCTGCCGATCGCGATCAAGGCGGCGTTCGGTGGCGGCGGGCGGGGCCTGAAGGTCGCCCGCACCCTCGAAGAAGTCCCCGAGCTCTACGACTCCGCCGTCCGTGAGGCGGTCGCGGCGTTCGGGCGGGGGGAGTGCTTCGTCGAGCGCTACCTCGACCGGCCGCGGCACGTGGAGACGCAGTGCCTGGCCGACAAGCACGGCAACGTCGTCGTGGTCTCCACCCGCGACTGCTCCCTGCAGCGCCGTCACCAGAAGCTCGTCGAGGAAGCCCCGGCACCGTTCCTCTCGGCGGAGCAGAACGCCGAGCTCTACCGCGCCTCCAAGGCCATCCTGCGCGAGGCCGGCTACGAGGGCGCGGGCACGTGTGAGTTCCTCGTCGGGCAGGACGGCACGATCTCCTTCCTGGAGGTCAACACCCGCCTGCAGGTCGAACACCCCGTTACTGAGGAAGTCACCGGCATCGACCTGGTGCGGGAGATGTTCCGCATCGCCGACGGCGAAGAACTCGGCTACGACGACCCGCCGCTGCGCGGCCACTCCTTCGAGTTCCGTATCAACGGTGAGGACCCGGGCCGTAACTTCCTGCCCGCCCCCGGCACCGTGACCCGCTTCGACCCGCCGACCGGTCCGGGCGTGCGCCTGGATGCGGGGGTGGAGGCCGGGAGCGTGATCGGCCCGGCGTGGGACTCGCTGCTGGCCAAGCTGATCGTCACCGGCGCCACCCGCGAGCAGGCCCTGCAGCGCGCAGCCCGCGCGCTGGGCGAGTTCCAGGTCGAGGGCATGGCCACCGCGATCCCCTTCCACCGGGCAGTGGTCGCCGACCCGGCGTTCACCTCCGACCCGTTCTCCGTCCACACGCGGTGGATCGAGACGGAGTTCACCAACACCATCGAGCCGTTCACCGGTGCCGGTGCGGTTGAGGAGGAGGGTGAGCCCGAGGGCCGCGAGACCGTCGTGGTCGAGGTCGGAGGGAAGCGCCTGGAGGTGTCGCTGCCGTCGTCTCTCGGTATGACGCTGGCGCGGACGGCGGCTGCGGGTGGGGCGAAGCCGAAGCGGCGGGCGGCGAAGAAGGCCGGCTCTGCTGCCTCAGGTGATGCGCTGACCTCGCCGATGCAGGGCACGATCGTGAAGGTCGCGGTCGAGGAGGGCCAGGAAGTCGCCGCGGGTGAACTGATCGTCGTGCTCGAGGCGATGAAGATGGAACAGCCGCTGAACGCGCACCGCGCGGGCACCGTCAAGGGCATCACCGCCGAAGTCGGCGCGTCCGTCTCCTCCGGCGCCGTCATCTGCGAAATCAAGGACTGACACGGCCACGGCCGTCCAGCCGACGCCTGCGGGCCCCCACCGAACGATTCGGCGGGGGCCCGCGCTCTGTTCACGAAAGGCCCGTACGGCAGTCCCCCGTACGGACGACACACCCGGCCGGCAAGGCCAGTGGCATCCTTGGCAGGCGGGGAGCGAGAGGGAGGACTCGGCAGCCATGGCCACGGAGATCACACAGGCGTCAGCACGCCCCATGCGCGCGGACGCGCGGCGCAACTACGAGCGGCTGCTCGCGGAGGCGCGGACCGCGTTCACCGAGCACGGCACGGACGCCTCCCTGGAAGACATCGCCCGCCGGGCCGGCGTCGGCATCGGCACGCTCTACCGCCACTTCCCCAACCGCACGGCGCTCATGAGCGCCGTCTTCCAGGGCGAGGTCGACGGCCTCCTCGCCCGCTCCCGCGAGCTCCTCGCCTCCCCGGAGCCGTGCCGGGCCCTGGTCGACTGGCTCCGGGCGTGCGTGGCGCACGCCAGCACGTACCGGGGGCTCTCCCGGGCCCTGCTGGCCGCCCAGTCGGACGAGGCGTCGGCGATGTCGCGCTGCAGTCTGCCGCTGCGGGAGGCGGGGAGCGTGCTCCTCGCCCGGGCGCAGGCGGTGGGGGCGGTCCGCCCCGAGGTGGGCATCACCGACGTCATGCAGCTGACGAACGCGATCTCGCTCGCCGCGGAGCAGTCCCCCGACGACCCGGAACTCCCGGACCGCCTCCTAACGCTCACGCTCCGGGGCCTCCAAGCGGTGCCGTGCCCGGACGCGGGCTAGCCCGCGACGCGCACCGGCGGTGCGGCACCCGCCCGAAGGCCGGCGCGGCACCGCCGGACAGCAGCCTGGGGGCTGATCACCGCCGCGGCGGAAACAAGAGCCCGGCCGCAGGCCAGCCGGAACAGGTGCCCGCACCTTCTCCTCCCGCCGCAACGGCGCCCCGCCCCCACAACGCATACCGGCGGTGCCGAACCCACCGGAAGGTGAGCACGGCACCGCCGGACACCAACGCGGGGGCTGATCACCGCCGCGGCGGAAACAGGGGCCGGCCGCAGGCCGGGAGAAACTGGCGGTGCCGTACCCACCGCCAAGCCCGGCACGGCACCGCCGGACAGCAACACGCGGGCTGATCACCGCCGCGGCGGAGGGACAACGGGCCACCCCCGGCCGGAGGCCTACCGGCGCCTTGGGGCCAGGTCCGCCACCCTCGCCGTGGGCGGCTCCGCGCCCAGCGACCCCGCGCTGCGGAGTTGCGGAGGGGGCGTGGGGGCGCCGCCCCCGGACTGGGCGGCGGCGGCCTGGCCGCCGTGGTGGCCGCCGTGCGTCCGCCGCTGCCCCGGCAAGGGGGGAACGTCCCGCCGCCGCTGCTGCTGCGGCACCTGATCGGGCCCCGGCGCACTCCCCGGCACCGCCCCCGCGGCGCTGCCCGCGCCCACCCCGGGCCCGGCAACCGAAATGTGCACGCCCTGGTCCGCGAGCGCCTGCAGCTCCGTCGCCGCGCGGTCGTCGTGCGACGGCGGCTCGTCCGTCACCAGCCGCGTGATGACATCCGTCGGCACCGTCTGGAACATCGTGTCCGTACCCAGCTTCGTGTGGTCCGCGAGGACGACGACCTCCGCCGCCGCCTGCACCAGCGCCCGGTCCACGCTCGCCGAGAGCATGTTGGACGTGGACAGGCCCCGCTCCGCGGTCAGCCCGCTGCCGGACAGGAACGCCCGGGTGACCCGCAGGCCGTGCAGGGACTGCTCCGCCCCGCTGCCCACCAGCGCATAGTTGGACCCTCTCAGCGTGCCGCCGGTCATGACGACCTCGACCCGGTTGGCATGGGCGAGCGCCTGGGCGACGAGCAGGGAATTGGTGACGACGGTCAGGCCGGGCACGCGCGCGAGCCGGCGGGCCAGCTCCTGCGTGGTCGTCCCGGCGCCGACGACGACGGCTTCGCCCTCTTCGACGAAGCTCGCCGCGAGATCGGCGATGGCCGTCTTCTCGGCGGTCGCTAGATGGGATTTCTGCGGGAACCCGGACTCCCGGGTGAAGCCACCCGGCAGCACCGCGCCGCCGTGCCGGCGGTCGAGGAGTCCTTCGGCCTCCAGTGCCCGCACGTCCCGCCGTACGGTCACTTCGGAGGTCTGGACGACGCGAGCGAGCTCACGGAGCGAAACCGCCCCGTTGGCCCGCACCATTTCGAGGATCAATTGGCGACGTTCTGCAGCGAACACGAAACCGACAGTAACGCCAACGACCATCCGTTTTCAGCAGGTTGCAGCAATTAACGGAAGTTGTCCGCTCCGGAACGCTCAAAGTGGTATAGGAGGCCCGGTCTCACGAACACGGACCCCCCGACCACTCAGCGCAACAATCAATACCCAAACCCTCGCGGAGCGTTTACGCCTCGCGCTGCGCCTTCCGCGTGTGCAGCTGCCGCGCGACCTCCGCCAGCGACCCGGAAAGCGACGGATAAACGGTGAACGCGTTCGCGATCTGCTCGACCGTGAGGCTGTTGTCCACGGCGATGGAGATCGGGTGGATGAGCTCACTGGCCCGCGGGGCGACCACGACGCCGCCCACCACGATGCCCGTGCCCGGCCGGCAGAACATCTTCACGAAGCCGTCCCGGATGCCCTGCATCTTCGCGCGCGGGTTCCGCAGCAGCGGAAGCTTGACCACCCGCGCGTCGATCTTGCCGCTGTCGACGTCGGCCTGGGTGTAGCCGACGGTCGCGATCTCGGGGTCCGTGAAGACGTTCGCGGAGACCGATCGCAGGTTGAGCGGCGTCACCGCGTCACCCAGGAAGTGGTACATCGCGATGCGCCCCTGCATCGCCGCGACCGACGCGAGCGCGAGCACGCCCGTGCAGTCACCGGCGGCGTAGACGCCCGGGGCGCTGGTGCGCGACACCCGGTCGGTCCGGACGTGCCCGGACTCCTTGAGCCGGACCCCGGCCTCCTCCAGCCCGATCCCGGCGGTGTTCGGAATGGATCCGACCGCCATCAGGCAGTGCGTGCCCGTGATGACCCGGCCGTCCGCCAGCGTCACCTCGACCCGGTCGCCCACCCGCTTGGCGGACTGCGCCCGCGAGCGCGCCATGACGTTCATGCCGCGGCGCCGGAAGACGTCCTCCAGCACGGCCGCCGCGTCCGGGTCCTCGCCCGGCAGCACCCGGTCCCGCGAGGACACCAGCGTCACCTTCGACCCCAGCGCCTGGTACGCGCCGGCGAACTCGGCGCCCGTGACGCCCGAGCCGACCACGATGAGCTCCTCGGGGAGCTCGTCCAGGTCGTACACCTGGGTCCAGTTCAGGATGCGCTCGCCGTCCGGCAGCGCGTCGGGGATCTCCCGCGGGTGCGCGCCCGTGGCGATCAGCACCGCATCCGCGACCAGCGTCTCCTCGGTCCCGTCGGCCGCCCGCACGACCACCCGGCGCGAACCGTCCGGCGCCTGGTTCGGCTCCAGCCGGCCCCGGCCGCGCAGCACGCGGCCCCCCGCGCGGGTGACGGACGCCGTGATGTCGTGCGACTGCGCGAGCGCCAGCCGCTTCACGCGGCGGTTGACCTTCCCCAGGTCCACCCCGACGACCCGCGCCGCCTGCTCGATGTGCGGCGTGTCGTCGGCGACGATGATCCCGAGCTCCTCGTACGAGGAGTCGAAGGTCGTCATCACCTCGGCCGTCGCAATGAGCGTCTTCGAGGGCACGCAGTCGGTCAGCACCGACGCCCCGCCCAGACCGTCGCAGTCGACGACGGTCACCTCCGCACCGAGCTGCGCGGCGACGAGCGCCGCCTCATAGCCGCCGGGTCCGCCACCGATGATCACGATCCGAGTCACGTACTCCATTGTCCCGCACCCATCAAAGCGACTTCTCCCGGGGCCTCCCCCGCGGATCGCCCCCCGCAACCGTGCGGCAATCCGTGCGAGAACCGGCAGGAGGTTCCGGACGAACCTCCCTTCGAGACTGCCATCCCAAATGCCGTCGCGCCTCACTCCCGTACCCTCGAAACCATGTCGCTCTACGCCGCGTACGCCGGCAACCTCGACGCGCGGCTGATGTCCCGCCGCGCACCCCACTCGCCCCTGCGCGGCACGGGCTGGCTCGCCGACTGGCGACTGACCTTCGGCGGCGAGCAGCTGGGCTGGGAGGGCGCGCTCGCGACCGTGGTCGAGGCACCGCGCTCGCAGGTCTTCGTCGCGCTCTACGACATCGCCCCGATGGACGAGGACTCGATGGACCGTTGGGAGGGCGTCGGACTCGACATCTACCGCCGGATGCGCGTCCGCGTGCACACCCTGGACGGCGAGGAGCCCGCGTGGATCTACGTCCTGAACGGCTACGAGGGCGGCCTGCCCTCCGCCCGCTACCTCGGCGAGATCGCCGACGCGGCGGAATCCGCGGGCGCGCCCCACGACTACGTCATGGAGCTCCGCAAGCGCCCCTGCTGACGCGGCGCGCCGGGGTTGTGACGATTCCCTCTCGTCACAACCCACAAAGCAACAATCGGAACACCGTGACCAGTGACATCTACGCGCGTAGGCGATAAGCGGCTACCCTCGTCCGCGTGAACGCATCAGTTACTCCCGAGACCCAGGCCGACCCGTACGCCGCGGCGGACGCCGCCGCCGCCCGTCTGCGCGAGCTCACTGGCGCCGAGACCCACGACGTCGCCCTGGTCATGGGCAGCGGCTGGCTCCCGGCGACCGAGGCGCTCGGCGCCCCCGAGGCCGAGTTCCCCGTCACCGAGCTCCCCGGCTTCACCGCGGCCGCCGTCGCCGGCCACGCCGGCACGATCCGCTCGTACAAGATCAACGACAAGCGGGCGCTGGTCTTCCTCGGCCGCACGCACTACTACGAGGGCCGCGGCGTCGCCGCCGTCGTCCACGGCGTCCGCACCGCCGTCGCCGCCGGCTGCAAGACCGTCGTCCTCACCAACGGCTGCGGCGGCCTGCGCGACGGCATGCGCCCCGGCCAGCCCGTGCTGATCAGCGACCACATCAACATGACGGCGACCTCGCCGATCGTCGGCGCCAACTTCGTCGACCTCACCGACCTGTACTCCCGTCGGCTGCGCGCGCTCTGCAAGGAGGTGGACGAGACCCTGGAGGAGGGCGTCTACGTCCAGCTCCCCGGCCCGCACTACGAGACCCCGGCCGAGATCCGCATGGTCCGCACCCTCGGCGGCGACCTCGTCGGCATGTCCACCACGCTGGAGGCCATCGCGGCCCGCGAGGCGGGCGCCGAGGTCCTCGGCATCTCCCTCGTGACGAACCTCGCGGCGGGCATGACGGGCGAGCCCCTCAACCACGAAGAGGTTCTCCAGGCCGGTCGCGACTCCGCGTCCCGCATGGGCCAGCTCCTGGCCCAGGTCCTTCCCAAGCTCTGACCCTTGCCGGGTGTACGGCGCCGTTTCCCCTGCGGGGTGCGGCGCCGTTCCCCTTGCCGGGGCGGCATGTACGGTGCGGCACCGCGCCGGGCTCCCCGCGCGCCTTCGGCG
>NZ_JBPQTW010000108.1:0-23020 GCF_051386535.1 Streptomyces sp. URMC 127 | reverse complement strand
CGGAGCGGGGGGGTGCCGGGGGCCCGCGGCCGCCCCGCGGGCGGGGGGCCGCTCAGAGGTAGCCCATTTCGCGCAGCCGCTCGCTCGTGTACGCGTCCTCGGTGCTGCTGCCGGCGGGGCTCCCGGCGGCGGCCGTGCCGCCGGTGCCGGGGCCGGCGGCCGCGCGGGGCTCCGCGAGGCGGGGGTCGGGCGGCGGAATCTCCCGGTCGCCGGCGAGGACCTCGTGCACGGGGGCGCCGTGCACGTCCGGCGGCCAGGCCGCCCCGAGGTCGGCCAGCAGGGTGGGCATGGTGTCCGTCAGCGCGACGGTCCGGGGCAGGCGGCCGGGCCGGATGCGCGGCGAGCGGTGTGCCCACATGCCGCGGTGCCGGTGCAGGCCCGTCTGGGGGCTGGGCCGCCACGCCTCGCCGCCCACGTCGCAGACGGGCAGCACGCTCTCGTCGTCCGGCAGCAGGAGCAGATCGGGCGCGCGGCCGCAGTGCGGGCCGGGGTAGGCCTCCTCGCGCGGGACGACGGCCCGGAAGACCCGGCGTCCCTCCGGCCCGGTGAGGCCCTCCAGCAGCGCGGCGGTCTCCGCCATGACCCGCTCGCGTTCGCGGGGCGCGACGCAGCCGCGCAGCTGGCGTCCCCGTACGTTGACGTTGAGGCCGTAGCTGCCGGGCACGGGCATGTAGACGCGGGTGCGGCGGAAGTCCACGTGCCGCCCCGCGCCGGCGAACCAGCTCGCCGCCCCGTCCTCGGGCTGCTCCCCGGGGGCGGTGGCCAGCAGCCCGGCCTCCTCCAGGAGCGTGTGCAGCGCGAGCGCGTGGCGTCCGGTGCCCAGGCCGTGGTCGGAGACGAGCACGACGCTGGTGTCCTCGTCGACGAGCTCCAGCAGCTCCCCGACGGCCCGGTCAATGGCCTGGTGGATGCGGGGGACGGCGGCGTCCCAGCCGCTGCCCCGCGGGGCGGGCCGGTGGCCGGGGTGGTCCGGTTCGCCGAAGTGCCAGTAGTGGTGGCCGACCCGGTCGGCCTCGGTGAGGACGACCATCACCACGTCGGTGGGCCGGGTGGTCATCAGGTGCCGCACGGAGCGGACGCGCGCCTCGACGTTGCGCTCGGCCTCCTCCAGGTAGGCCAGGTCGCCACGGAACATGGTCGCGAGGTCGGACTGGAAGTGGGCCTTGGCTGCGGCGAGTTCGCGCAGCAGGGACGGGGGCCGGCAGTGCCGCAGCGTGCGCTCCAGGGGCCAGGTCACCTGATAGCCCGGCAGGTCCGCCGGCGGGTGGGACATGGGGATGTTGACGAGGCCGAGGGTGCGGCCCTGCGCGGCCAGCCAGTCCCACGCGCTGGTGCGGCCCAGGTCCGCGGAGCGGGTGACGCGGGCGCCGTAGCCGGGGTCCTGGGTGTCGTGGAACTGGTAGATGCCGTGGCCGCCGGGCCGGCTGGCGCTGACGAACGTGCTCCAGCCGGGCGCCGTGTGGGCGGGCCAGGTGCAGTCGGTCGCGGCCCGGGCGCTCTCGCCGAGCAGCTTGCCGATGTGGGGCAGGAGGCCCTGCTCCACGAGCGGGTCGATGACGTCGAACGTGCCTCCGTCGATGCCGATGACGAGGGCGCGGGGCCGGTGCCGAGGAGGCCGGGAGGGACGGGAAGACCGAGAGGACCGAGAAGCAGGCCGAGAAGGTGGCACGGAATTGCCTCCAGCTCTGGAACGCATCATGACCGCAGGCGAAATCGCCCGGTCAGCGATGGCCCGAGGACATTAACAGCCCCTGCGCAGAGCGTCCACGGTACGGACGGCGGATGCGGGGAGCGGTCTCCCCTCGGGGCGGTGCGGATTCGGCGGGACAGCGGCAGATTTCACACGGCACGTATCCGGACGGAACCCGCTCCACCATACGCCAGGCCCGCCGCCGTCTCCAGGCACGCGATTTGCGCCACTTCCCCGGCGAATAGACCGGCCGCATGGGCCGCCGGAAGCCCGCACGGCCCGCCCCGGGCCGCCTCTTCGGTGCCGTGTTCGCAGGTCCGGGCGGGTGCGGCGAAATCCTGTGGCTCCCCGGCGAGTTGGGTGCGGGGGTGTTGACGCCGGCAACTACCCCGATGGACGCTCATGTACGGGCATGTGATCCGGCCCACGACCGGGGGCCGGATCGCATGTCCGCTGACCGGCCGCCATCGGACACTCCGGCCGGCTCCTTTCCCTTGCCGTTTTCCCTTCTGCGAGAAAACGCGTGCGGCCGCTCCGCGGCCCCGGACCGCCTTCCGCCTCCTGCCGAACGGTGCCTGAAGCCGACCCATCACCAGCGCGAGATTCGAAAGGCTGCTCATCATGCCGGACTCCGGTGAAGAACTGCTCTTTCCCTCCTGGCCGCAGCACGGCGAGGAGGAGCGGACCGGCCTTCTGCGGGCACTCGCGCAGGAGGGCTGGTGGCGCAACGGAGGATCGGAGGTCGAGGACTTCGAGCGGGAATTCGCCGCTTATCACGGAGCGCCGTACGCGCTGGCGACGACCAACGGCACGCACGCGCTGGAACTCGCCCTGGAGGTGATGGGTGTCAGGCCGGGCGACGAGGTCGTCGTCCCCGCGTTCACCTTCATCTCCTCCTCGCTGGCGGTGCAGCGCATCGGGGCCGTGCCGGTCCCGGCCGACGTGCGGCCCGACACGTACTGCCTGGATGCCGAGTCGGCGGCGGCGCTCGTCAGCCCGCGGACCAGAGCGATCATGCCGGTGCACATGGCGGGCCAGTTCGCGGACATGGACGCGCTGGAGAAGCTGTCCGTGGACGCGGGGGTCCCCCTCCTGCAGGATGCCGCGCACGCCCACGGCGCGCAGTGGCAGGGCAGGCGGGTCGGCGAGCTCGGCAGCGTCGCCGCCTTCAGCTTCCAGAACGGCAAGCTGATGACCGCGGGCGAGGGCGGCGCCCTGCTGCTGCCCGACGAGGAGTCCCACCGCGAGGCCTACCTCCGGCACTGCTGCGGCCGCCCGCCCGGCGACCGGCTCTACGCGCACCTGACGCAGGGTTCGAACTACCGCATGAACGAGTTCTCCGCGAGCGTCCTGCGGGCACAACTGGGCCGCCTGGAAGGGCAGTTGCAGGTGCGGGAGCAGCGCTGGGCGCACCTGCGCGAGGCGCTCGCGGCGATCGGCGGGGTGGTGCCGCAGGGCCGTGACGAGCGCGGCACCCTGCACGCGCACTACATGGCCATGGTGCGCCTGCCCGGCATCTCCGCACGGGCGCGGCTCGCGCTGGTGGACGGGCTGGTCGAGCGGGGCGTGCCCGCCTTCGTCGGCTTCCCGCCCGTCTACCGCACCGAGGGCTTCCGGCACGGGCCGGTGCCGGCCGGCACCGAGGAGCTGGCCGCGCGCTGTCCCGTGGCGGAGGAGATCGGCGGCGACTGCGTGTGGCTGCACCACCGGGTGCTGCTCGCCGACGTGCCCGTGCTGGACCGGCTGGCCGAGGTCTTCGCGGGCCTCGTCCGCGCGCTCTGACGCGATGCCGGTGACCGGTTGCGGGGCGGCTCCCCGGCTGAGCGTCGTCGTGCCCAGCCGCGGGCCGGCGGCGCGCCTGCGCGCGACGCTCGCCTGCCTGGCCGGGCACGGCCCGGGGACGCCGCCTTTCGAGGTGCTCGTGGTCGACGACAATCCGGGACCGGCGGACGACGGCACCGCCGGGCCCGCCGCCGTGGCCGCGGAGCTGGCCCGCGAGCTGCCGGTGCGGGTCGTGCCGGGGCCGCTGCGGGGGCGGGCCGCGGCCCGCAACGCCGGGGCGGCCGCGGCGCGCGGCGCCCGCCTGGTGTTCCTGGACGACGACGTGCTGGTGGGGCCGGACTTCCTGACCGCCCACGCCGACGCGGCGGACCCGGAGGCCTTCGCCCACGGCCGGACGCGCGAACTGCCCACCGCCGCACGGCTGCTGAGGAGCCTGGAGGGCGGCAGCCCCGAGGACGTCCGGCGGGCCCGGGCCGCCCTCGGACCGGCGCCCGCGCCGCCCTCGCCGCCCGTCCCCGCCGCGCACCGGCGGCTCGTCGCCAACGCCCTGGAGCGGACGGTCGAGGCCATGGCCGGCGGCGCCCTGCCGGACGTCGCCCCCTGGCTCGGCTTCGTCGGCGCCAACACCGCCGTCGACCGCGACCGCTGGCGGCGGACGGGCGGCTTCGACGAGGCCTTCGGCACCACCTGGGGCTGCGAGGACCTGGAGTTCGGTTTCCGCCTGTACGCCGCGGGCGCCCGCAGGACCCTGGTCGCGGACGCCCTGGGCGTCCACCTCAGCCACGCCCGGCCCGGGCGCTGGGAGCAGCACCACCGCAACCTTGCCCGCTTCCGGGCCGTGCACCCGCACCCCTCGGTGCACGCCCTGGAAGCGCTGCTCGGGCCCGGCGGCACGCCCGGGGAGTACGTGCGCGCCGTCGCCGCCGCGACGACGCAGGCACCGGCAGGAGGCGGCGCGCGATGACGAACGGCACGGACTCCGGGCCCGGCGGTCACGTGGTGCTCGCCCCGCATGCGGACGACGCCGTCTGGTCCGCCGGCGGCCGCCTGGCGCGCTGGGCCGCCGAGGGCCGCCGTACGACCGTCGTCACGGTCTTCGCGGGCCCCGGCGGCGGGCCGGCCGGGGCGTCCGGCACCTGGCGGGAGGCCGCCGACCCCCGGGTGCGGCGGGCCGAGGACGCGGCCGCCTGCGCCGAACTGGGCGCCGTCCTCGTACGGCTCGGCTTCACGGACGCCGCGCTGCGCACCGCGGCGGGCCGTTTCCTCTACGCGTCCCCGCGGCGGCTCCTCGGCCCCCGCCACCCCGCCGACGCGCGGCTGCCGGAGGAGGTCCGGGCCGCGCTGGAGCCGCTGTGCGCCGGGCCGGTGACGGTGCACGCGCCCCTGGCGGCGGGCGGGCACGTCGATCACCGGCTGGTCCGCGGCGCGGTGGAGGCCCTCGCGCCGGGCCGTACCGTCTGGTACGAGGACTTCCCGTACCGGCTGCGGGTCCGCGACCACGCGGGCCTGCTGCCGCGCACCGAGCCGCTGCCGGCCGCGGCGGTGGAGCGCTGGCTGTCCGCGGCGGGCCGCTACACCAGCCAGGCCCGGGCCCACTTCGGCTCGGTCCCCGCGCTGCGCGAGGCGCTGCTCGCCCGGGCCCGCGGGCACGGCGACGACGACGGCAGCAGCGGGTGCCGGCTCGCCGACCGCCACTGGCTGCCCGCGGCAGTGCCCGTCCCCGTGCCCGCCCGGACGCCGGAGGGAGGCCGTGACCCGCGCAGCGCGTAGCCCCCACGACCGAAAGGGCACTCATGTCCCCTCGCACTCCTTCGCCGGCTGCCGCCGGACCCGGGCAGCGGCTGCCTCTGATCGGCAACGACCTCGTCGTCAACGAGGACTCCTGCAACCTCAGCTGCACGTACTGCCTGACCGGGCAGAGCAATCTCAAGGAGGGCCACTCCCTCCAGCTGATCTTCGAACCGCCGCGGCGCGACAGCTACGAGCCGGGCAGCCCGCTGGGGCAGCGCCTGGACGCCGTCGCCGACCGGGTGCGGGGCCACTTCGGGCTGCCCCTGCTCAAGGTCACGGGGGGCGAGATCTTCCTGGTCCGGGGGATCATGGACTTCCTGGAGCAGGAGGCGCGCAAGCACGAGGTGCTGGTGATCCAGACCAACGGCGTGCTGGTGCGTCAGGAGCACCTGGACCGCTTCCGCACCTGGGGCAACGTCGTCCTCCAGGTCTCCCTGGACAGCCACCTCCACCACGGCAACAGCCACCGGGTGCCCACCGAGGGCCTGCACCGCAAGGTCGTCGCCGCAATCTCCCGCATCCTCGACTCGGGGCTGCCCGTGGAGATCTACTCGGTGCTCAACGACCGCAGCGTCACCGAGGCCTGCGCGTTCGCCGAGTGGCTGACGGGCTTCTCCCGGCCCCCGGTGTACTTCCCCTTCCCCGTGCGCGGCCCGGACGCGCAGCAGTTCGCGGTGCGCCCCGAGCAGCACGGCCTCGTGCAGGAACTCGCCGACCGCTACGACGAGTTCGCGTCCGTCCTGCCGCCGCGCCCCTACTTCGGCCGGCTGCTGAGCTTCTACCGCGAGGGGCGCCGCACCTTCCGCTGCCACCTGCCGCGGCTGGTCGTCTCCACCTTCAGCGACGGGGTCGTCACGCCCTGCCCCAACATCTGGTTCTCCGACATGGGCAACGCCCTGGAGGAGAGCTGGGAGGAGACGCTGGAGAAGGCCGGCACCAGCGGCCTCTACCGGGCCCTGCTCGCGCCCCGGCCGCGGCTTTCGGCGTGCCACGGCTGCTTCACCCCGTGGGACACGCTGTCGATGTACTTCGAGGACGAGATCACCCTCGACGAGCTGTGCGCCGCGCCCACCTACTCCCCGCCCCGCATCCGCCGGTTGATCGCCGACGCCAAGGCCGACTACCTCCGCACCGGGGGGAAGTGACATGGGCGACGGTGAGGCGGAGACGCTCCTGGACGCGGTGCGCGCGCTGCCGCCGGACCGGGTCCTGCTGCCAGGCACGGACGCCGGCACGCTGCTCGACCGGGTGCGCAAGGCCGCGGACGCGGTCGGAGCCGGGGCCGCGCCCGGCGAGGCGGTGGCCCTCTGCGCCGCCAACGGCCCCGCGTGGGTGGTCGCCTTCCTGGCCCTGCTGGCCGCCGGGACCCGGCCGCTGCTCCTGGAACCCGGCACGCCCGAGGCCGAGGTCCACCGGCTGCTGCGGGCGGCCGGCGGGGGCAGGACGCTGACCGTCCCGGACGGCGACGGCGACCTGCCGCCCGTACTGACCGTCCCGCCCGGGGAGCCCTGCGGGACCGGCCCGGCCGTCCTGCTGCCCACGTCGGGCTCGACCGGAGCGAGCAGGATCGTCGCGCGCGACGAGGCGAGCCTCCTCGCCGAGGGCCGCCGCTACCGCGACGGCGTGGGGCTCACCGGCCGGGACACCCTGCTGCTGCCCGTCCCCCTCTCCCACGCCTACGCGCTGGGCTGGCTCTTCGGAGGGCTGGTGACCGGCGCCTCGCTGCGGCCCGTGCCGCCGGCGGCCCTGGGCGCGATCGCGGCGGAACTGGCCGGCGGGGCCACGGTGGTGGCGCTGGTGCCCAGCATCGCCCGGCTGCTCGCGACCCGGCGGCTGCGCGCGGGCGGCCCCCCGCCCGGCGACCGGGCCCCGGCGCAGCGCCCCGCCGCCCCCGCCCTGCGGCTGGCCATGGTGGGCGCCGGACCGGTGGACGAGCGGCTGGAGCGCGCCTTCGAGGAGGCGTTCGGCACGCCGCTCGCCCGGAACTACGGTTCGACCGAGACGGGTGCGGTGTTCGCCGGGCAGGCCCGTATCGAGCCCTTCTGCGTCGGGACTCCCCTGCCCGGGATCGCGTACCGGCTGGCGGGCGAGGACGGCGAGGCGGTCCCCGAGGGCACGCCCGGGCTGCTGCACGTCCGCGTGGACGGCACCTGGCACGCCATGGGGGACCTCGCCGTGGCCGTGCCGGGCGGGCTGCGCGTCATCGGCCGCAAGGACAGGGCGATCCGCCGCGGCGGCCGCTGGGTGTCGCCCCTGGAGATCGAGGAAGTGCTGCGGGGTCACCCGGACGTCCGCGAAGTACGGGTCACCGCACGGCGGGGACGCCATCCGGGCGAGGACGGCATCGTCGCTGAAGTCGCCTCCGCGCGCCCGGGCCTTCCGGAGGATGCGCTGCGCGAGCACGCGCGCCGCGAACTGGCCGCGCACAAGGTCCCCGACGAGTTCCTGATCCGCACGGCCCTGCCCACCTCCGCCGCGGGCAAGGTCCGGGCCGCTCCCCGCTACCGGCTCACCCGGCGGGCGGCGGAGGCGGCGCGCGCCTACAAGACCTCCGAGCTCCTCTTCGCGCTGCACGGCCTGGGCGCGCTGGACGCCCTGGCGGAGGGCGCCGGGGCGGCGGACCTGGCCCGGGAGCTGGGGTGCGACGCCGACGCCCTGGAGTGGCTGCTCCGGGCGGCCGCCGGGCTGGGGCTGCTGACCACCACGGCGGCCGGGGACGGGGAGCCGCGCGTGCGGGCCGCCGAACTGGCCGCGTTCGTCCGCCTGGAGGAGCACCTCTCGCGCGGCCCCGTCACACGGGAGGAGATCGCCGCCGTCGCCCGGACCGGGACGGCGCGGCGCCCCTTCGAGGAGACCGGGCCCGCCGGTCTCGAACAGTTCGTCACCGTCTACCAGGGCGCCATGAACGGCCCGAGCGCCCGCGCCCGGGCCGCGCTCGGCCTGCGGCTGCTGAAGCCCCGGCCGGGAGCGCGGATGACCGAGGTCACCGCCGGGCCGGGCCGCTACCTCGAACGCCTGCTGGCCGCCGACCCCGAAGCCGGCGGCCACCTGCTGACCGTCGGCCGGCTCGCCGGGCCGCCGGCGCCCGCCGTCGCCGCCGCCGTCGCGGAGGGCCGGGTGACCACCGGCCCCGAACCGCCCCCCGGTACGGCCGACCTCTGCGTCGTCGCCAACGGCGTGCACGGGCCCGCGCCGGGCAGCGACCTCGCCGCGCTGCTGGGCAGCCTGCGCCCCGGCGGCCGGCTGCTGGTCGACGACGTCTTCCTGCCCCCGGCCGGGCCGGGCAGCGAACTGGCCCTGGACTGGCTCACGCACGGCGGCACCGCATGGCCCACGGCCGGCGACCTGATCGCCGGCCTGACCCGGGAAGGAGCCCGCGTCAGCAGGCACCTGCCGCTGGAGGAGTCCCTGTGTCATCTGATCATCGCCGAGGAGGCCAGCTGATGAGCAGCGTCACCGAACGGGCCGTGGAGCGGCTCGGACTGAGCGGCCGCGTGGTCGTCGTCTCGGGCGCGTCCGGGCAGATCGGCGGCGCCTGCGCGCTGGAGCTGTCCGCCCTCGGGGCCGCCGTCGTCGCCGGCTACCACACCGGCACCGACGCCGTGCGCAAACTGCAGGAGCAGGCCGAGGGCCAGGGAGGCACGCTCGTGCCCGTCGCGGCGGACCTGAGCCGGCCCGAGGGGGCCGACGCCCTGGTGGCCGCCGCCGTGGAGCGCTTCGGCCGGGTCGACGGCTGCGTGGCGGCCGCGGGCCTGCGCACCCGCCGGCTCGCCCTGGCCACCGACGAGCGCAGCCTGCAGCGGCTGCTGCAGGTGAACCTGGCCGGTGCCATCGGCCTCGCCAAGGCGTGCCTGAAGCCGATGATGCGCGCCCGCTACGGGCGGATCGTGCTCTTCGGCTCCCGGGCGGGCACGAGCGGGCTGCCCGGCCACGGCGCCTACGCCGCCACCAAGGGCGCCCTCCAGCCGTGGGCCGCGTCCGTGGCGGGCGAGGTCGGCGGCCACGGCATCACCGTCAACGTCGTGGCGCCCGGGGCGATCCGGGCCGAGGTCATGGACTTCTCCGAGGCGGAACGCGACCTGGTGCTCAAGTTCATCGGGGCCGGCCGGCTCGGCGAGCCCGAGGAGGTCGCGGCGGCCGTGTCGTTCCTGCTGTCGCCCTCGGCCTCGTACGTCAACGGCACCACCCTCGTCGTCGACGGCGGTGCGCGCTTCTGATGACTTTCACCGACAAGGCACCCGGCGGATCCGCGCGGCCCGCGGCCCGCGAAGAACCGCTCCGGCTGGCGGTGGTGGGCGCGGGCTGGGTCGCGCGGCAGGTGTGGCTGCCCCTGCTGGAGGCGCACCCGGCGTTCCGGGTCGACGCCGTCGTGGACGACGACCCGGCGGCGGCCCGGTCGGCCCTGCCCCGCGGCGGGCACACCCGCGTCCTGCGGCGCCCGGAGGAGCTGAGCCCCGACAGCGTGGACGCGGCCGTCATCGCCCTCCCCAACCACCTGCACCTTCCCGTGGCCAGGGCGCTCGTCGAGCGCGACGTGCCGGTCTTCGTCGAGAAACCGGTCTTCCGCACCCTCTTCGAGGCCCAGGCGCTCGCCCTCGACCACCTGGCCCGCGGCAGCATCGGCGACCTGACGCTGTACTCGTGGAGCGCCGCCCGGCACCGCACCGACGTCTGCCGGCTGGCGGAGCTCCTGCCGAGCCTGGGCACCATCCGCAACCTGGGCCTGAGCTGGATCCGGGCCACCGGCATCCCGCAGCGCACCGGCTGGTTCGTCGACCGGCGGCTGTCGGGCGGCGGCGCCCTGCTCGACCTGGGCTGGCACCTGCTCGACGTGGGCCTGCACCTGCTGGGCTGGCCGCGCGTGGTCCGGGCGGCCGGCACCATGTCGGCCGACTGGATGGAGCGCGGCGACGCCACGGCCGCCTGGCGGCAGCGCCCCCAGGACGGCCCCGCGGCCCGGCCCGCGGAGCCCGTCGAGGACACCGCCCGCGGCTTCCTGGTCACCGACACGGGCGTGGGCATCTGTCTGGAGACCCGCTGGGCCTCCCACCACGCCCTCGACGTCACCACCATCACGGTGGAGGGCACCGAGGGCGTGGCCACGCTGCGGGGCACCTTCGGCTTCAGCCCGCACCGCCTGCCGCGCTCCTCCCTCACCGTCCTGCGCCTGGGCCGCGAGGAGCGCATCGCCCTGCCGGACGAGCCCGTGGGCATCGAGTACGAGCGGCAGGTCGACGAGCTCGCCCGCCGGCTCGGGGGCCCGCGCGGCGGCCGGCCGGCGTCCGGGCTGGGCGAGGGCTCGATGGCCGAAGTGACCATCCTCGCTTCCTGCATCGACCACATCTACTCGGCCGCCGGCCGGACCCTGCGGGAGGTCTCATGAAGTTCGCCTACTTCACCCACGTCTGGGGCCGGCCCGGCATCACCCCCGGGCAGCGCTACGCCGAACTCTGGCGCGAGATCCGCGACGCCGACCGGCTCGGCCTCGACTACGCCTTCTCCGTCGAGCACCACTGCACGCCGCACGAGAGCTGGATGTCCTCCCCGGCGGTGTTCTGCACGGGCGCGGCCCTGCACACCGAGCGCATCCGCGTCGGGCCGATGGGCTGGGTCCCGCCGCTGCGCCACCCGATGCACCTGGTCGAGGAGGTCGCGACCCTCGACCACCTCCTGGGCGGCCGGCTGGAGGTGGGGCTCGCCTCGGGCGTCAGCCCCGAGCCCTTCCTGCCCTTCGGCGCCGACTTCGCGGCCCGCCACGAGCTCACCCGGGAAGCGGTCGAACTGCTGCGCACCGCGCTCGGCGGCGACGGCACCGTCGACTTCGAGGGGCCCGTGCACCGGGTGCGCGACGTCACGCTCTCCTTTTCCTCCCTGCAGCGCCCCCACCCGCCGCTGTGGGTGCCCACCACCAACCGCAACACCCTGCGCTACCTCAGCTCGGCCGGCGCCCACACCGGCTCCACGATGATCGTGCCGCGGGCCTCCATGGGCGTGGTCTACCGCCACTACCTCGACTGGTGGCGCGAGCACGGACACGCCGGCGACCCCGACATCGGCTACTGGACCCTCGTCCACGTCGCTCCCACCGACGCCGAAGCCGAGGCACGGGCGGCCGCGCACATCACCGAGACGTTCACCAAGACCCTCCAGTACAGCTCGGTACGGCGCTCCGGCGAGCAGCACGCCCCGGCGAGCAGGCTGAGCACGCCCGACATCCTCGCCGGGTCCGGCGACTTCGGCTTCCTCCTCGACCACAACCTGGTCTTCGTCGGCTCGCCGCGGACGGTGACCGAGAGGATCCGGGCCGCGGCCGCGGAGGGCCACTTCAACACCGTGCTCGGCGAGTTCGCCTTCGCGGGGCTGGAGGAGCGGCACCGGGCCGAGTCCCTCGAACTGTTCGCCCGCGAGGTGATCCCCGCGCTGCGCGACCACTCCCCCTACGCCCCGCGCCCGGCCTACACCCCGGGCGACGAGGAGCAGGTGGCCGCCCGCCTCCAGGCCCTCGGCTACCTCGACTGACCCACGGCCGCACCGACCGCGCCCCGCCCCGCTCCGGCGAAAGGATGAGGAGATCAGCGTTCACGTGCCGACCCGGCCGCCCTCGGCGCGGGAGCTGCGCCCCCTCGTGGACCGGCTGCTGCTCGTCCCCGACGAGCACCGCCGCTTCTCCGTGGACGAACAGGGCGCGCGCCGCCTGCACCGCATCGGGCCGGAGCTCCTGGACGAGCTCACGGCGGCGGGGCTGCCCCACGCCGGCCACGGCCCCGGCCGGCTCTTCGACGGCTACGACCTGGGCAACACCGCTCTGCACCTGGGGCTGGCCTCCGTGCAGCGGCGGGCGATCCGCTCCTGGGCGGCGGCCCTGCGCACGGCCTCGGTCCCCGGTCCCCCGCCTCTGCTGGTCGACGTGAAGGCGGCGTGCCCGGTGCCCGGACACGCAGGCCCCTGCCCGTACGGAGTGCTGCAGCCCGGCGGGCGGCGCCGGGTGGTGGCGGGCCCGCCCGGCGACGCCCTTGTGGACCGGCTCACCGTACGGCCGCAGCCGCGGTGGCCGGCCTTCCCGCCGCCGGTCCTGGAGCTGCTGGGCGCCCTGGATCCGGTCGGCTTCTTCCTGCTGCCGGAGGCCGTTCGCTGGGACCCGGAGTTCCTGTGGCACACGCGGATGGCGGACTGCGGGGGCGCGGCCGCGTGGCTGGTCGCGGAGGGCGAGCGGCGCGGGCTCGGCGTGCGCTTCGCCTTCGGGCTGCTCGTGGCCCGGCCGTACTCCACCCCGCACTGCTGGGCGGAGTTCCTGGTGGACGGCCGGTGGGTGCCGGCCGATCCGCTGCTGCTGCGGGCCATGGCCGCCTGGGGCGGGCTGGACGCGGCGGCCCACCCGCCGGCCGCGTCCCCGGGAGCCGTCTTCCACCGGCTCACCGACCGCTTCACGAAAGTCGTCAGTCACGCCGGGGTCTGGGCCCCGGCGTCCCTACCCACGGAGCTCCTGCCATGCCCCTGACTCCCCCGCCCCGCTCCGCCGCGGCCTCTCCCGCCGTCCCGCCGCAGGCCGCCGCCCCCGCTCACGGCCGCTTCGCCACCGTCGTCTTCGACCTCGACGGCGTCCTCATCGACAGCTTCGAGGTCATGCGCGAGGCCTTCGCGATCGCCTACCGCGAAGTGGTGGGCACGGGCGAGCCGCCCTTCGAGGAGTACGTCACCCACCAGGGGCGCTACTTCCCCGACATCATGCGGCTGATGGGCCTGCCCGGCGAGATGGAGCGGCCCTTCGTCCGGGCGAGCCACGACCTGATGGACCGGGTCACGGTCTACCCCCGCGTGCCGGAACTGCTGACGGCCCTGCGAGACCGGGGCGTGCGCACCGCCGTCGCCACCGGCAAGTCCGGCTCCCGGGCCCGCGCCGTCCTGGACCGGACCGGGCTGCTGCCCCTGCTCGGCGAGGTCGTGGGCAGCGACGAGGTGCCCCGGCCCAAGCCGCAACCGGACATCGTCC
Source organism: Streptomyces sp. URMC 127 (assembly GCF_051386535.1). Taxonomy (NCBI): domain Bacteria; kingdom Bacillati; phylum Actinomycetota; class Actinomycetes; order Kitasatosporales; family Streptomycetaceae; genus Streptomyces; species Streptomyces sp. URMC 127. The sequence continues at coordinate 9,767 of NZ_JBPQTW010000108.1, read as the reverse complement.
ACGAGGCGCTGCACCGGCTGGGCGCGCCGCCCGAAGGAGCGGTCATGGTCGGCGACGCGGTGATCGACATCCGCAGCGGGCGCGCCGCCGGCACGGCCACCGCCGGCGTCACCTGGGGCGAGGGCTCGGCCGAGCGGCTGCGCGCCGAGCAGCCCGACTTCCTGCTCGACCAGCCGTGGCACCTGCTCGCGCTGGTGTGCGGCGGGGGCCGCGGATGACGGCGGCGGCCCCGCGCTGGAGCGTCGTCGCCCCGCAGGGCGCGGCCGGTGAACTCGCCGGCACCGGCGGGACCGAGGGCTGGCGGCTGCTGCTGGAGACCGCGCGCACCGTCCGGCGGCACGGGCGGGGCGCGCTGTGGCTGCTGGACCGCACCGACACCACGCCCCGCCGCTCGCCCGGGCCCGTCTGGGAGGGCTGGACGGCGCTGGCCGGGCTGGCGGCCGCGGTGCCGGGCCTGGAGCTGGGCCTGCTCTCCCCCGCGGCGCCCTTCCGCAACGCGGCGCTGCTCGCCAAACGGGCGGCGGGCGCGGACCACATCTGCGGCGGGCGGCTCGCGCTGGGCCTGACCGCCGCCGCGTATGTGCCCGAGCACGTCTCCACCGGGCTCGCCCCGGCCGGCGACACCGCCCCGGACGACGAGCCGGCCCACCGCGCCGTCGGTGAGACGGCCGAGGCGCTGCGCGCGCTGTGGAGCGGCCGGCCGGTGTCCCTCGCCGGGGAGCACGTACGGCTGACGGCGGCGCACTGCGTACCGGTGCCGCACCAGCAGCCGCTGCCGCTGGTCCTGCGCCTGGACGCCGGGCAGGAGGGGGCCGGGGCGCGGCGGCCCGCGGACGCCGCGGTACGGGAGTGCGCCGCCGTCCAGTGGACCGGAGAGGTGCGGCAGGTGGCCGCGGCCGTAGAGGAGTTCGGCAGGCGCAGGACGGCCCTCGGGGCGGATCCCGGCGGGGTGCGGCACGCCTGGGCGGCCGAGTGCCGGGTCTTCGACTCGGTGCTGGAGCGCGACAGGTGGCTGTGCTCCCCGCACGAGGTGCCGTTCTGGAGCCACCACCCGGACCTGCTGGCGCGGCGGAGCCTGTACGGCACGCCGGATCAGATCACGGACCGTGCGCGGCGCCTGGTGGCGGCGGGCGTGGAGGAGTTCGTGCTGTGGTTCCGCGACTATCCGCTGACTACGAGCCTGGACCGGGTCCTCACCGGCATCGCCCCGGGCATGGACACGACCGCCGGTTCCGGCGCCGGGACCGGCGGGGCGTCCGGCGCGGGGACCGGCGGGGCGGAGGAGACGGAAGAGACAGAGGAGGCAGGGGAATGAGCCCGGTGCCCGGGACGAAGTCCGCCGACGCGTTCCTGTCCACGGCCTGGCTCGCCGCCGGCCGCTCCCTGGAACGCCCGCCCGCCGGCGTACGCGACACCGTGTCGCTCCGGCTGGAGATCACCGATCCGCCGCCCGGGGCGCCTGCCGCGGTGGACGTGGCCGTGGACCTGGCCGCCGGGCGCCTCGGCGTCGCGGCCGCCGCCGGTGAGCCGCCGGGGCTGCGGATCGCCCTGCCGCACGCGGCGGCCCGCGCGCTGCTGCTGGGCTCGCCGCAGGAGCGCGCCGGCGTCTTCGAGCGCGGTGACGTGCGCGCCGTGGGCAACTTCAGCCTGCTGTTCTTCGTCGACGCGGCGCTCCGGCGGGACGGTTCGGGCCATGTGGCCGCGCTGCGGGCCGCGGCGGGGCTTCCGGCACCGGCCCGGCCGCAGCGGCCGTCCGCCGAGCCTGCCGGGGCGGAGGCCGCCGAGGCCGTCGAGCACGCGCGGGAGACCCTGCCGGGCACGGTGCGCGAGATCGAGCGCGAAGTGGGCACGTCGACGCCCGGGGCGCAGCTGCACGTCTCCCTCGACGGGGTCACGCTGGCGGACGCGGGGCTGGGCGAGGCCCGGCCCGGAGTCGCGATGACCCATCGCTCGCTGCCGCTGTGGTACTGCTGCGCCAAGCCCCTGCTGTCGGCGGCGCTCGGCCGGCTCTGGGAAGCCGGGGTGTACGACCCGTACCTGCCCGTCGCCCACTACCTGCCCGCGTTCGGCCGGGCGGGCAAGGAGTCCGTCACGTCGATGGACCTGCTGACCCACACGGGCCCGCTGCCGACCGGCGACGACCCGCTGCACGGCGTGGTCGCCGGACCGGACGACGAGCGCCTCGGGCGCGCCCTCGGCGTGACGGTCCCGCCGTGGTCCCGGCGGGCTGCGGGCGTCAACTACAGCCAGTGGTGGGCCTGGTTCGTCCTGGCCCGGATCCTTCCCGTGGCCGACGGCAGGGAGTACCGGCCGTACGTCGAGCAGGAGATCCTCGGGCCGTGCGGGATGGCGGACACGCGCGTGCACCTGACGCCGGAGGACTTCGCGGCCTTCGGGGACCGGCTGCCGCTGATCCACGTGAGCAACCCCGGCTCCGCTCCCCAGCCCACCCACTGGTGGTCCACCGAGGCCGCGACCACGCGGTGCATCCCCGGCGTGAACACCCGGGGGCCGCTGAGCGACCTCGGCCGCTTCCTCACCATGATGCTGCGCGGCGGGGACGCCCCCGGCGGGCGCGTCCTGTCACCGACGACCGTGGCCGCGCTGACCGCACGGCACCGCACCGGTCTGCGCGACCGGTACGGGAACGCCGACTGGGGCATGGGCTTCCGCCTCGAATGCCGCCACCTGGGCGAGGAGTTCACCAGCTTCGGCACGCACACCTCCCCCCGCTCCTACGGGCACGACGGGCTGTGGACCGCGGTGGCGTTCGCGGATCCCGACGCCGGGCTCACGGTGGCGGTCCACCTCAACGGCAAGGTGGCGCACGAACGGCACCGCGAGCGCATCCTGCGCATCGCCGACGCCGTGTACCGCGACCTCCGTCTGTGCTGACCGGCCGCTGCCTGCTCTTCCCGCGCTTCCTGCGCCTCCCCACGCTCCCACCCACGACTCCAGAGAGGGCTCCGATGCCGCACTCCGACCTGACCGAACTGCCCATGCCGTCGCCCGTGTCCGCCGAAGTGGGCGCGCTCTACGACCGGTTCACCGCCCTGGGCTCCGCCTCCCTGGGCGAGAACCTGCACTTCGGCTACTGGGACTCCCCCGACAGCCGGGTGCCGCTGGAGGAGGCGACCGACCGGCTCACCGACATGATGACCGACCGGCTGCGCATCGGTGCCGGATCGCGCGTCCTCGACCTGGGCTGCGGCGTGGGCACGCCCGGGGTGCGCATCGCCCGCCGCACGGGCGCGGACGTCACCGGGATCTCCGTCAGCGCCGAGCAGATCGCCCGGGCCAACGCGCTGGCCGAGTCCTCCGGCGTCGCCGGCCGGGCGAGGTTCCGGCAGGCGGACGCGATGGAACTGCCCTTCGAGGACGGCAGCTTCGACGCGGTCATCGCCCTGGAGTCGATCATCCACATGCCCGACCGGGCCCGGGTGCTCGCCCACGTGGGCCGGGTGCTCAAGCCGGGCGGGCGCCTGGTGCTCACCGACTTCTTCGAGCGCGCCCCCATCCCCGCCGCCGGGCAGACCGCCGTACGGCGCTACCTGCACGACTTCATGATGACGATGGTGACCGCCGAGTCCTACCCGCCCCTGCTGCGCGGGGCCGGGCTGTGGCTGGAGGAGTTCCTGGACATCAGCGACCAGACGCTGGAGAAGACCTTCGTCCTGCTCTCCGAGCGCATCAACGCGGCGAAGAAGCAGCTCGCGGAGGAGTTCGGGGAGGAGATGGTGGACCAGTTCGACCCGGGCGACCTGGTCGGCATCAGGGAGTTCGGCTACCTGCTGCTCGTGGCCCGGCGCCCGTGACCCGGCAGGGGTGAGCGGGTGCCGGCAGGCCGAGCCCGCTCACCCGCCCTGCCGCGGCATCTCCCGGAGGGTGCGCAGGACCACGTCCTCGGGGACTCCGGTGACGAGTTCGGCGCCCCGCGGCCCGTCGAGGACGAAGGCCAGGCCGTCGCCCGCGGCCTTCTTGTCGCGCCGCATCAAGGTGGTGAGCACGGTCACGTCGGCGTCCTGCGGGAGGGCACAGGGCAGGCCGTAGTCGCGTACGACCCGGGCGTGCTCCTCCGCACGGCCGGCGGAGATCCGGCCCAGAGCCAGGGCCAGCCGGCCCGCGAAGACCGTGCCCACGGCCACCCCGGCGCCGTGGCGGACGGCGAACCCGCTGGCCGTCTCCAGGGCGTGGCCCAGGGTGTGGCCGTAGTTGAGGATGTGCCGCCTGCCGGTGTCGCGTTCGTCCGCCGAGACGATCGAGGCCTTCAGCCGCAGGCTCGCCGTGATCTGCTCGTGGACGGGGAGGCCGCGCAGGTCGCCCGCGCCGATGAAGTGGCAGCGGGCGATCTCGCCGTAGCCGTTGGCCCACTCCTCGGCGGGCAGCGTCTCCAGGTAGGTGGTGTCGCACAGCACGGCGGAGGGCTGCCAGTAGGCGCCGACGAGGTTCTTGCCCTCGGGCAGGTTGACCGCGGTCTTGCCGCCGACGCTCGCGTCCACCTGGGCCAGGAGCGTGGTGGGCAGGTGGACGACGGGCACGCCGCGGTGGTGGAGCGCGGCCGCCAGCCCGGCCGTGTCGGTGGTCGTCCCGCCCCCGCAGGAGACGACCACGTCGTGGCGGGTCAGGCCGAAGGCGGTGAACCGGCGGCACAGGTCCTCGACGGCGGCCAGGGTCTTGTGCTGTTCCCCGTCCCGCACCCGTACGACCGTCGACGGCACGCCGGGGCCGGGCACCGTCTCCGGCGGGCGTGCGGTGACGACCGCGGCGCGCCGCGCGCCGAGTGCCGCCACGACGTCCGGCAGGAGATTCCGCGCCCCGGGCCCGACGTGGACGGAGTAGGAGCGCTCGCCCAGCCGCACGTCGACGCGGCTGAGGGGGCTGTGGCGTTCGGCAGAGCTCTGCTGCGGCACGGGGGCCCTCCTCGTCGTGGATGCACCGGCGCCCGGCACGTACGCGCCGACGCGGCCGGTAGTGACCGTGTCAGTGCCCCGCCGGGCGCACCCCCTCCAGGACGTAGCCCCGGCCGCGGACGGTGCGCACGCGCAGGCCCAGCGCCGCAAGGCGGCGGCGGATGCGCATGATGTGCAGGTCGAGCGCGTTGCGGCTGAGCGGGGGGCGGCCGGGCCGCGGGGCGAGCAGGTCGTCGCGGGCGACGACCTCGGTGAAGGAGTCCGCCAGCCGGGCCACCAGGTGCGCACCGGTGGGCGAGAGCAGGGCGGAGCGGTGGCGGAAGCGCAGGACGCCGTTGGGCTCGACCACGGGCCGGGCTTCCGCGGCGGCCCGCATCCGCAGCGCCTCGGCCCGGGCCCGGAGGTCTCCGGGGCTGATGGGGGCGCGCACCCAGTCCTCCCGGGGATCCGGGCTCGGCGGCGCCTCGGCGCCCGCCTCCAGCACCAGGATCCGCATGACCCCGCGATCGCGGCAGTGCTCCCGGCGACCGGACTCCGCCGGCCAGCGGATCAGCTCCACCCTCTCTCCCGGCAGTAACGGCACGTGCGCCCCCTTCGACTCAACTGGTCACCGTGGTACCGGACTTCACTCAATCACAGGGAGGTCCACGGCGCACGGTTGCGGGGGTGCGCTCCGGTCAGCCGACAGCCTGGGCGAAGGAGAAGAAGCGATGGGGGTCGTAGGTGCGCTTGACGGCGGCCAGCCGGCCGTAGTTCTCGGCGTAGTAGGCCGTCTTCCAGTCGGTCAGCTCGGGGTCGATGAAGTTCTGGTAGCTCTCGCCGTTGGAGTACGGATCGAGGGTCGCGAGCCCGCGCGCGGCCCACGCCCTGCCCGCGGCCTCGTCCTCGCGGCTGTAGTCAGCCTTGTTGAGGGCGAGGGAGAAGCCGAGGTAGAACTCGGTGTCGCGGTGGACGTAGGCGGTGGTCGCGCGGTCGGGGCGGTTGGCGGCGCCGCCCAGGGCGAAGAAGCTCAGGAAGCGGAACTGCCCGGCCCGGGGACCCGCGGCGAAGGCTTCCAGGATCCGCTCGACGCCCCGTGCCGGGATCGCCGCGGAGAAGAGCCGGTTGCGGTCGAGGGAGAAGTTCTGCCGCGGCAGGGCCGCCTCGGGCGAGTAGCCCACCGTGTGGCACTGCTCCGGCGTCAGCTCGGCGCAGCCGTACTGGGCCATCATCGCGTCGTGCGCGGTCTGCGGCCGGGCCGACCGCGTGGCGGGCGCCCGGCCCACCGAGGCCACCAGGGAGTCCAGGACGGGACCGAGGGCGTCCGCCGCGCCGAGCCAGGCCCCGGTGACGACGACCACCGGGGCGCCGGTCCCGGCGTCCGGCCACTGCACGGCGAGGGCGGCGCCGAGGTCGCGGGGGCCGTCGATGATCCAGTGCTGCCACGCCTCGACGACCCGCTTCGCGGCCTCCCACGGCCAGGTGAGGTTGTAGCTGACGAGGGTGGGCACGTCGGTGGGCCGCAGCTCCAGGCCGGTGATCACGCCGAAGTTGCCGCCCCCGCCGCCGCGCGTCGCCCAGAACAGGTCCGGGTGCTCGGCGGAGGCGGTGACGGCCCGCCCGTCGGCCAGGACGATCCTGGCCGAGACCAGGCGGTCGCAGGCCATGCCGAACTTACGGGTCTGCCAGCCCAGTCCGCCGCCGGGCACGAACCCGCCGGGGCACACCCCCGGGCAGTTGCCGCCCGCCACGGTGACGCCGCGCGGCGACAGCGCCGTCAGGGCGTCCACCTGCTGGGTGCCGGCGCCCATGACGACGGTGTTGCGGGGAGTCAGCCCCACCGCATTGAGCCGCGAGAGGTCGAGGACGATCCCCTCGCCCGTGGAGTAGCCGCCGAAGCTGTGCCCGCCGCTGCGGGGCACGAGGGGCAGGGCGTGGTGCTGGGCGAACGCGAGCGTCGTGCGGACGTCCTCCTCGCTCCGGCAGTAGGCCACCGCCTGCGGCCGGATCCCGTCGAACTGGCCGCTGTAGAGCTTCCTGGCCCGGTCGTAGCCGCTGTCCGAGGGCAGGACGAGGTCACCGGACAGCCGGCGCCCGAGCTCGCTCCAGTCGACGCCGCCGGCGCTGCGCCGCGCGGCCGGTCCCGCCGGTCCCGCGGCCGCCGCACCGGTCGCGCCGGCGCCTGCGGCCGCGACCGCCGCCACCGCCCCGGCCCGTAGCACAGTCCGCCTGTCGAGCATGCTGCCTCTCCATCTGCCGGCCCGAGCGCCCGGGGGCGCGGGAAGCGATCACGGGAACCACGGCCAGGATGCCCGGCCGGATCACCCGTGCCCCGCCTCCTGTCAGCGGGGTGAAAGAAACCGGCAGTTGTCGTTCCGCACAATGGGAAGGGACACCGGAAGCGGAAGGCGGAGCACACATGCACCAGGCGGAGCGGCACGGGTATCCGGGCCGGCGGTTCCGGGACGAGCGGCTGCTGGAGGCGAAGGTCACCGCGGTCCGCGCCGCCGTGCCCGGCATGACGGACGTGACGCTGCGCGGCCCCGCCTTCGCCCGGCTCGCCTGCAAGCCGGGCGCCCACCTGCCCGTGGAGGTTCCCGGCGGCGAGCAGGGGCAGCCCGTGCTGCGGACGTACTCGGTGTGGCGGCACTCGCCGGCCGACGCCTCGCTCACCCTGCGGATCGCGCTGCACCGCCCGGGCGGCCCGGGCTGCGCGTGGGCGGCCGCGGTGACGCCCGGCGAGCGGGTGCGGACCGGGGTCCCGCGCAACCGGATCGTGCTCGACCCGCGGGCCCGCCACCACGTCTTCGCCGGCGAGGAGACGGGAGCGGTGCCGCTGCTCACCATGCTGGACGCGCTCCCGCCCGGGGCCCTGGCCCACGGGGTGCTGGAGACCACGGGCCCGGAGGCCGAGTTCCCGGCGCCGGACGGCGCGCGGTCCCTGTCCTGGGTGCACCGCGGGCGCGCCTCGGCGGCCGCCTCACCGGTGCTGGTGGCGGCCGTCCGCCGGCTGGAGCTGCCTCCGGGGCCGGGTGTCGCCTACGTCGCGGGAGAGGCGGCGACCTGCCGGGCGGTGGTGCGGCACTTCGTGACCGAGCGGGGCTGGCCACGGTACGCGGTCAAGACGCAGACCCACTGGACGCCGGGCAAGTGCGGCATCCTCTGAGCGTCACACCGCCCGCGGCAGGAGCGCGCGGACGGTCTCCCGCAGGAGGTGCGCGACGGTCCGCGCGTCGTCGTCGGTGAGGCCCGGGTGCAGGGGCAGGCACAGCGTCTGCGCCGCGGCGCGTTCGGACACCGGCAGAGACCGTACGGGACCGTAGGCCGCAACGGTGTGCAGGGGACCGTAGCGGAAGCTCGTCTCGACCCCGGCGGCGTGCAGGCGGCGGGCCACCTCGTCCCTGATGCGGCGGTCCACCTGCACCCAGTACAGGTAGTGGGAGGAGACGTGACCGGCGGGGAGCGGGGGCCGCCGCCGGATGCCCGCCGCCCCGGCCAGCGCGTCGTCGTAGCGGCGGACGAGCTCCGCCCTGCGGGCGACGAGGGCGGGCAGGCGGCGCAGCTGGACGGCGCCGATCGCGGCGGTGAGGTCGTTGCCGACGAGCCGGCGGCCGATCTCCCGCTGCTCGAACTCCCAGGGCCGCCAGGGCGGCGGTGCGAAGCCGTCGTCGGGCCGGGCCAGGCCGTGGTAGGCGAGGCGGCGGGCACGGCGGGCGAGGAGGGGATCGCGCACGTGGAGCATGCCGCCGTCACCGGTCACCATGATCTTCATCTGGTCGAAGCTCCAGACGCCCATGTCGCCGAAGGTCCCGGCGGCCCGTCCGCGTACGCTCGACGCCACGGAGCAGGCCGCGTCCTCGACGAGGGCGACGCCCCGCTCCGCGCACAGCTCCGCCAGGCCGGCGACGTCGCCCGGGTAGCCGCCGTAGTGCAGGACCAGGACCGCCCTGGTGCGCGGGGTGAGCATCCGCTCGACGTCGCGCACCGAGGGGTTGAGGGAGTGCGGGTCGACCTCGCAGAACACCGGCCGGGCGCCGCGCGCCCGGGTGCCGTTGGGCCCCGCCACGAAGCTCAGGGACGGCATCACCACCTCGTCCCCCTCGGTGAGGCCGAGCAGTTCCAGGGCGAGGAAGATGCCGGAGGTGGCCGAGTTGAGGAAGACGACGTGCTCGGGCGGCAGGCCGAGATAGCGGGCGAACAGTCCCTCGAACTCCCGCGACCGCGGCCCGTAGCCGACGGTCCCGCTGTCGAAGGTCTCCGCGACGGCGCGGAGTTCGGGGTCGCCCAGCGCGGGCCGCGAGAAAGCGATCACGTGGCTCTCCTCCTGGGTCGCTCGGGTCATGACCTGTCATGTCCGTACGTCAGGAGACCACTTACCCACAAGAAAAGCGGACATCGTTCCTCCGCAACGGGGGCGGAATCCGGGCGCCCGTTCCCGGCCAACTCCGCCCCGCCCCTACCGGGCGCCCGCGCCGGTGGGTAGCGTCGCCCCTCGCAACGACCGGCCTCAGCATCCACAGGAGGGGTCACATGAGCTTCCGCTACCGTGTCGCGGCCGTCAGCGTATCCCTCGCCCTCGCGGCCGGGGGCGCGACGAGCCTCGCCGCGCCCGCTGCCGCATCCAATGACGCGGGCAGGGCGCCCTCGCTCTCGTGCGACGCCTGGCGGTACGAGAGGGGCACCAAGGGGCACGGCGCGTCGATCACCTGCTACGGCAGTTCCTTCACCGGCTACGCGATCTGTCACCAGCCCGACGGCTACCTGTACCTCCGCTTCGGCAACCGCGCCCGCTCCGGAGGCACGTCGGTCATCTGGTGCGACCTCAACGCGGAGGTCACCGACGCGGGGGCTATCCCCGCCTGACCCCCGCCTTACCCC
>NZ_JBPQTW010000107.1:0-23309 GCF_051386535.1 Streptomyces sp. URMC 127 | reverse complement strand
GGGTGATATGGGGGGTGATGTAGGGAGTGTCAGGGATGAGTGGGCGGGGGAAGTTCAGGGAGCGGTCAGCAGGAGCGCCGCGGCGGCGTCGTCCGCCGGGCCCCCGGCGGTGGCCAGGACGGCGCCGGCCTCGTCCGCGCGGCGGTCGAAGTGCGCGACGGCCGCCGCGCACTGCAGCACGCCCAGGGCGCCGGAGCACCGGCCGAGGCGCGCCGTGAGGCCGAGGGCCGGGGCGCCGCCGGGGGCGGCGCAGGCGTCCTCGCCGGGCAGCCACAGGCCCACGGAGGCGGGGGAGCGGCCTCCCAGGGCCGCGGCCACCGCGGCCGACGGGTCCGCGCCGCGCGCGTAGCACCCCTCGCCGAGCACGGCCCGCGGCCGGGCGCAGCGGTCCCGGGCCTGAAGGACGAGGGCGGCGGCGCCGTCGAGGACCGGCTCGCCCAGCAGCTTGGTGACGGCTTCGCCCGACGGCTCGACGCCGATGACGACGGCGGTCTCCGCGCGGCCGGCCGCGATGAGCCCGCGCGCCCAGTGGACCGCGTCGAGCCCGCTGGTGGGCCCGTTGCACAGGGTCAGGCTCGGGCCGCGCAGACCGTGGCGCATGGCCACGGACCCGGCGATGACGTTGCTGGACGTCTGCGGCAGGCCGAGCGGGCTCAGTCCGGTCACGGTGTCGCGGGCGATGACGTCGGCGAAGGCGCAGACGCTGTCGAGGATGCCGAAGTTGGAGCTGACGACCACGGCCGTGGCGTCGCCGTCGCCCGTGAAGGCCTTGCCGTCGTGCAGGCCGGCGTCGCGCAGGGCCGGTTCGGCGGCACGCAGGGCGAGCCGCGAGGCGCGGTCCTTGTGCCGCATTTCGCGGCCCGTGAGACCGGTGTGCGGGTCGAAGCCGCCGTCGCGGGCGGCGCCGAGCAGTTCGTCGGGGAAGGTGATGCCGGGAACGGCGAGCCCCACGCCCGAGACGACGATCTCAGGCTTCCCGGAAGCACCGTGCGCCGTGAGGGTTTCGAGGTTCGCGGAAGCACCGTGCGCCGTGCTGGTCCTGGTCATCGGACCGCCTCCACTATCGCCGCGGCGTTGATCCCGCCGAAACCGAACGCGTCCACCTGGGCGAGGCCGAGGTCGGCCGTGGCGGCCGTGCCCTGGACGAGTCGCAGCCCGGCGGCCTCCTCGACCGGGTCGGAGAGCCCCAGCACCGGCGGCACCGTGCCCTGCCGGAGGGCGAGCGCGGCAACCACCAGGCTCAGCAGACCCGAACCGCCCAGCGTGTGCCCGGTCATGGACTTCACGGCCGTCATCAGCGGCCCGCCGCCATAACCGGTGCTGTCACTGTCTCCGGTACCGCCGCCGTCACTGCCGCCGGGGCCCGCCGCGAAGATCTGCGCGAGCACACCGGCCTCGGTCGTGTCGTTCTTCGGGGTGCCGCTGCCGTGCAGCATGACCAGGTCGATGTCCCCGGGCCCGACCCCGGCCCGGCGGTGGGCGTCGCGCACCACCCGGGTGATGCCCTCGGGGTCGGGGGCCGTGGGGTGGTGGGCGTCGCAGTTGATGCCGACGGACCGCACCCGCGCGTGGACGCGCCGGCCGGGTGCTGACGCGGCCGGGGCGCGCTGCACGACGACGGCCACCGCGCCCTCGCCCATCAGCATCCCCTTGTGGGAGCGGTCGAACGGACGCAGCGCGTCCGGGATGTCGTTCTGCACCCGGTCCAGCGTCCCGAAGGCGCTCTCGCCGATCGCGTCCGTGCCGGCCACCACGACCGTGTCCGCGGCCCCCGCCTCGATCAGGTCGGTGGCCATGGCCAGCGCGTAGAGGGAGGCGGCGCAGGCGTTGGCGAAGGTGTACGTGCGGGTGGCGCCGAACGCCGCCCGGAGCGCGGTGCCGAAGTGCAGGTCCGAGGGGGTGAGGGGGGTGCCCTCGCGCCACCACAGTTCGGCGCTGCGCTGCTCCTGGAGGGTCGTGCCCACCAGGACGGGAACGTCCGCGAGGTCGTGGGGGAGCCCGGCGTCCGTGAGGGCCTGGGCGACGGCCTGCCGCAGCCAGCGGGTGGAGCGGCCCGGCTCGTCGGCGCCCGGGCGGGCGCGGTCGTCGATCTCGTAGGCCTGCCGCGCCCGGTACTTGGCGGTGTCGAAGGCGCGCAGCCCGGCGAGCCCGCTGCGGCCCGCGCAGAGCGCCGCGAAGATCTCCTGCGGGGTGCCGCCGATGCTCGCGACCGCGCCCATGCCGGTGATGTCCCAGGTCATGACTGTCCCATCCGCTCGCGCAGCCGGTAGGCGGCGAGCTTGCCGGTGGCCGTCGCCGGCAGGACGTCCACGAATTCGAAGCGGCTGGGCCGCTTGTACGGGGCGAGGCGGCTGCGCACGCAGGCCCGGATGGCGCGCCGGACCCGGTCCCGGTCGGTGCCCTCCGCGGTGACGGTGAACGCCACCGAGCGCTGCAGGCCGTCCGGGTCCGGCGCGCCGACCACCACGCAGTCGGTGACCCCGTCGATCGAGCGGACCACGTCCTCGATCTCGCGCGGCACGACCTTGTAGCCGCCGAGGTTGAGGATGTCGTCGGCCCGGCAGAGGTAGGCGATGGTGCCGTCGGGGTTCCGGCGGACGATGTCGCCCGTGTACGCGCCGCCCGCGGCGAACGTGACCGCGTCGGCCTCGGGCCGGTCGACGTAGCCGAGGGAGACGGTCGGCCCGGCGATGTGCAGCCGGCCGTCGGTGCCGTCGGGCACCGGCCGGCCCCGCTCGTCGCGGACGGTCACCGTCACGCCGGGGACCGGCAGCCCGGCCAGCCCGTGCAGGGCGCGGCCCGGGGGCGTCGCGACGGCGACGTGCATGACCTCGGTCGCGCCCAGGCAGTTCATGACGTGCGCGCCGAAGGTCTCCTCGATGCGCCGGCTCAGGGCGGCGGGGCAGTGCTCGCCCGCGGTCAGGCACAGGCGTACGGACGCAAGGGCACCCGCGTCCAGGCGGTCGGCGGCGTCGAGGAGGCCCGCGTACAGGCGCGGCACCGAGCACAGCACGGTCGGCCGGTGGCGGCGCAGGGCGGCGCTCACCGACCTCGCGTCCACGGACCCGCGCAGCACGACGGCGCTCGCCCCGGCCGCCAGCGTGCACAGCACCGAGCTGCCGAAGCCGTAGCCGAAGGACATCCGGGCGGTGGACAGCACGACGTCGTCGGGCCGCAGGCCGAGCACGGCGCCGTAGCCGTCGAGCATGGCGTGGATCCCGGCGGCGGAGTGCCGCACGCCCTTCGGCCGGCCGGTGGAGCCGGAGGTGTACTGGATCAGCGACTCGGCGCCCGCGGGGCGGTGCGCGACGGGCAGGGGCGGACCGGGGAGGGCTGTGCCCGCCAGCTCCTCCCGTACCTGATCCCCCGTCAGGAGCGGGAGGCGGGCGAAGGACTCGCGCAGGGCGGCCTGCTGGGCGGGCGCGGCATCGAGGTGGACGACGGCGGCGCCGCAGTCGGCGGCGACGAACCGGATGTCGTTCTCGCCCAGCATGGGGCTCACCGGCACCGGCACGCACCCGTGCCACCACAGCCCCAGGACGGCGACGACCGTGGCCACCGAGTCCTCGGCGACGACGAGCCCGCGGCTGCCGGCCGGCACGCCCCGCCCGGCCAGGGCCCGTGCGTACGCCTGCGCCGCCTCGTGAAGGCGGGCGTAGGAGACGGTGCCGGCGTCGGGGTCGGCGTACGCGGTCCGCTCGCCGTGCCCGGCGGCGATGTGCGCGCCGAGCAGGCGGTCCACCAGGGCGCGGTCCTGGGCGGTGTCCATGGCCGGGGGCTCCGCGGCTCCTGCGGAGGCATCCGTACCGGCTGAGGCTTCCCTGCTGTCGGAGGCCTCCGTGTGCCGGCAGCTCTTCGCGGCCAGCAGGTCCAGTGCGTCCCGGACGCTGTCCACGGCGGCCGTCTCGTCGTCGCCGAGCGCGATCCCGAAGGTCTGCTCGATGCGCGCCGCGATCTCCACCTTCTCCAGGGAGTCGACCTTGAGCTCCTGCTGGAACGAGGCGTCGGCGCGTACGTCCGCCACGTCGACGTCGAGGACGAACGCCACGATCTCGCGCAGCCGGTCACCGGCATCGGATTTCCGCACAGGTGGCACTGTGTACTCCTTCTCGGGAACGTACGGCTGCCGGTCACTACGGGGCCCGGAGCACGCCGGAGGACTTTCCCGAACATAGCCACGGCCCTGCGGCGCCCGAACCGGCGCCGGGGGAGTCCGTCAAGTGGATCCGCCTGGTCCTTCGGCGCCGCCTTCCCGCCTCGACTTCCTTGCCCCTGCGGCGACTTGACGGTCTATCGCAGCGGCGTTGGCAGGCCCGCGGGCGGCGCGCCTAGCGTCGCCTGACGGCGGGCCCCCGACAACGGACTGCCGCGTTCCGGCAAGCCCGGACCCCGCATCCCGGGCCGTCCCGGATCCCGGGGCGCTCCGCATCCCGTAGCCACCCCGAACCCCCTAGCCATCCGAACCCCGAGGCCAGGTGAATGATGCCGCTCACTGCGCACACGCTGCTCCCCCCGGAGGCCCGCCGGCGCCTCGTGGACCACCCCGGCCTCGGCGGCGGCAACGCCTGGCGCGTGGCCGCCCAGGTCAACCCCGCCGCGGACCTGCCGCTCATCGCCGCCGACGTGCCGCTGCTCAACACGGACGGCTGGCAGCAGACCGAGTTCAGCCTCCGCCAGCTCGACGCCCTCGCCGAGGCGTGGGCGGCCTGGTACCACGACCGGGGCGTACGGCCCCGCGACCGCGTCGCCGTCTACATCGAGGACTCCTTCGAGGACCACCTCCACCTCGCCGCCCTGGCCCGCATCGGGGCCATCGCCGTCCTCATCAACGGCCGCATGAAGCCCGAGCTCGCCCTCGGCCTCATCCGCCGCACCGCGCCCGTCGGCATCTACACCGACGCCCCCCGGCTGGCCCTCTTCGCCGGCCGCGAGCGCGAACTGCCCGTCGTCCGCTGGACCTGCACCCGCCAGGACGCAGGCATCCTCGGCAACCGCACCCTGCCCGCCGGCGCCGAGTACCGCCACGGCGCCGACGACCCCGTCGTCATCTGCCACTCCTCCGGCACCACCGGCAACCCCAAGCCCGTCGTCTGGACCCACGCGCAGAGCGTCGCCGGCGCCCGCTACCGGCTCGTCAACCCGCCCGGACCCGAGGACTCCGTCGTCCTGGCCGCCTACCCGCAGTCCCACTCCAGCGCCATCGCCTTCACCCTCCTCTCCGTCCTCGGCGGACTGCCCACCGTCGCCTGGTCCGACCCCACCGGGCCCGGCCTCGCCCGCGGCTGCGCCACCTACCGGCCCGGTGTCGTCCTCGCCTTCAACGAGGCCCTCGCCCACCTCGCCACCCACCACCACCCCGACCCGGCGGACTTCACCTCCGTACAGGTGTGGGTCAACCTCGGCGACTGCGGCCACGACGCCCACATGCGGCGCCTGATGGAGCTGGGCCACACCGTCACCGCCGACGGCGGCACCGTGCCCGGGTCGGTCATCGACGACGGGCTCGGCTCCTCCGAGCTCGGCTGGGCCGCCCTGCGCCGCGAGATCACCCCGGACAGTCCGCCCCGCGCCCGCCACCTCGGCCGCCGCGTCCCTCTCTCCGAGGTGGCCGTCCTGCGCGAGGACGGCACCCACGCGGAGCCCGGCGAGGTCGGCCTGCTCGGCGTCCGCGGCGACTCCATCGCCCGCGGCTACTGGAACGACTCCGACACCACCTACCGCTCCACCCTCGCCGGCTACTGGCTCTCCGGCGACCTCGTCCACCGCACCGAGGACGGCGAGTACTTCCACGTCGACCGCGCCGTCGACCGGATCCGCACGGACGCCGGCGACGGCTACTCGGCCCTGATGGAGGAGGAGATCCTGCTGAGCCTCCCCGAGGTCGCCGACTGCGCCGTCGTCGCCGGGCACGACCAGGACCGCACGGTGCCCGTCGCTCTCGTCCGGCTGTTCGGCGGCGGCGGGGACGCCGCGGACCTCCTGCGCAGGGCCAACGCCGTCCTCGACCGGATCGGCCAGCCCCGGCTCGCCTTCCTGGAGATCGCGGCGTCTCCCGGCGACATCCCGCTGGGGCCCACCGGCAAGGTCCTCAAGCGGCAGCTGCGCGAGAAGTACCTGGCCCTGCACACCTACCGGCCGGCCGACCCCGCGGCCGTCGCCTCGGCGCCCGCCGCCGACGCGCCCGCCGCAGGTGCCACCGAGCCGCCCGTCGCCGAGGCGGTGACCGCCCGATGACCACGGCCGCGCCCCGGACCGCCGGGCCTCCCGACGTGCCCCGGACCCAGGTTCCCGTCGACGCGCCCCGCACCCCCGGCCCCCTCGACGCGCCCCCGGACGACGCGGTCGCCTGGATCAACGCGGCGGGCAAGCACACCCTCGCCGACCGCATGGGCATCACCTTCCAGGAGGCCACCCCCGAGCGGCTCGTCGCCACCATGCCCGTCGCCGGCAACACCCAGCTCTACCGCATGCTCCACGGCGGCGCCTCGGCCGTACTCGCCGAGTCCCTGGGCTCGATCGGCGCCGTGCTGCACGCCGGCGAGGGCCACATCGCCGTCGGCGTCGACCTCAACGCCACCCACCACCGCGCTGTCCGCACCGGCACCGTCACCGGCGTCGCCACCGCCCTCCACCTCGGCCGCACGACCGCGACCTACGAGGTCGTCATCTCCGACGAGGCCGGGCGGCGCGTGTGCACCGCCCGCATCACCTGCGCCGTCCACGGCCGGCGCAGCACCCGCTGACACCCCCCGGGGCCGGTCCCGCACAGGGCCGGCCCGCCGCTTCCGTCCACCCCGTCCCGACCACAGGTCCGCGAACCGCGCCGGCCCCGCGCGACCGGCGCCGAGGAGCCCCATGACCGACCAGCTCGCCCCGCCCAGCGTGGCGGCGGCCCCGACCACACCGACCGTACGCACCGGACCTATCCTCCTCGTCCTGCTGTCCGCCATGTTCTTCGCCCAGTTCGACTTCTTCGTGGTGAACGTCGCCGCGCCGTCACTGGAGGAGAGCATCCACGCGGGGCCCGCCGCCCTCGAACTCGTCGTCGGCGGCTACGCCTTCGCCTACGCGGCCGGCATGATCACGGGAGGCCGGCTGGGCGACAAGTACGGCTACCGCCGGCTCTTCGTCATCGGCACGATCGCCTTCGGCGTCACCTCGCTGCTGTGCGGCATCGCCGCCGACCCCGGGCAGCTCGTCGCCGCCCGCCTGGCCCAGGGCCTGTCCGGCGCGATCATGGTGCCGCAGGTGCTCGCCGTGATCACGGCCCACTTCCCCGACGAGCGCAAGCCCAAGGCCATGGCCTGGTACGGCGCCGCCGCCGGCCTCGGCTCCATCGCCGGGCAGGTCCTCGGCGGCGCCCTGATCGCCGCCGACTTCGCCGGGCTGGGCTGGCGGAGCATCTTCCTCATCAACGTGCCGTTCTGCGTGGTCATCGCGGCCGCCGCGCTGCGCGTCCTGCCCGCGCGGACGCAGCGCCGCAGCGTCGGCCTCGACCCCGCGGGAGCCTTCGGCGTCTCCCTCGCCCTCGCCCTGCTGCTCGTACCGCTGACCATGGGCCACAGCGCGAACTGGCCGGTGTGGACGTGGATCTGCATGGCTCTGGCGATCCCCGTCGCGGCCGTCACCCTGCGCTGGGAACAGGTCCTGCGGCGCCGCGGCGGCGACCCCGTGCTCGTCTTCCCGCTGTTCCGCAGCCCCTCCTTCCGCGGCGGTGTGATCGCCAGCATCGCGTTCATGGTCTACTTCGGCAGCTTCATGTTCACCCTGACCCTGCTGCTGCAGTCCGGCCTGGGCCTCGGCCCGTTCCAGGCGGGCCTCGTCTTCTCCCCGATGGGCATCCTCTTCACCGCCACCTCGATGATCGGCGGCAGGCTCACCAACCGCTGGGGCATGAGCGCCCTCGTCGTCAGCAGCGCGGTGATCGCCCTGGGCCTGGTGGCCCTGGCCGTACGGCTGTACGCGGCCGGGCCCGACACCGGCCTGCCGTGGATCGTGGCGTGCCTGTGCCTCGTCGGCGGCGGCAACGGCGTCGTCCTGCCCGCCCTGTTCGGCGCCGCGCTGATGCGGGTCCGCCCGCAGGACGCCGGCATCGCCTCGGGCATCCTCACCACCACCCAGCAGTTCGCCAGCGCCGCCGGCGTGGCCGTCATCGGCGCGGTGTTCTTCGCCGTCGCCGGCAAGCACGCCACCGACGCGAGCTGGGCCGGAGCCATGGCCTGGGCCACCGCGATCAGCGTGCTCATGGTCCTCGTCGTGATGCGGATGACCTGGACGTTCCGCCGCTTCACCGGCGGCGAGCGGCCCGCCGAGGTACCCGCCGCCCACGTCTGAACCACCACAACGGCACCGCAGGGTGGGGCCCTTCCGCCGGAAGGGCCGCACCCTCCGCTACCCCCAAGAGGCACACCTCCACCGAGCGGCACACCGACAGGAGACAGCAGCCCATGTGCGGAATAGCAGGATGGGTCTCGTACGACCCGGCACACCCCGTCACGGCCGGCACGGCGGACGCGATGACGCACACCATGGCGTGCCGCGGCCCGGACGCGCACGGCCTCTGGCTGGACGACCGGGCCGCCCTCGGCCACCGCCGCCTCGCCGTCATCGACCCCGACGGCGGCAAGCAGCCCATGACCTTCGACCACGCCGGCCGGACGGTCGCCGCCCTCACCTACAGCGGCGAGGTGTTCAACTTCCGCGAGCTGCGCGCCGAGCTGGAGACCCGCGGCCACGCCTTCCGCACGCAGAGCGACACCGAGGTCGTCCTGCACGCCTACCTCGAATGGGGCGAGGACTTCACCGAACGCCTCAACGGCATGTACGCCTTCGCCCTGTGGGACACCCGGAACCGCGAACTCCTCCTCGTCCGCGACCGCATGGGCATCAAGCCGCTCTACTACTTTCCCCTCCCCGACGGCCTGCTCTTCGGCTCCGAGCCCAAGGCGATCCTCGCCCACCCCGCGGTCCGCCCCGCCGTTGACGCCGAAGGCCTCGCCGAACTCGTCGCCTTCACCAAGACCCCGGGTCACGCCGTCTACAAGGGCATGCACGAACTGCCGCCCGGGCACACCCTGCGCGTCCGGCCCGGCAGCACCCTCCTGCGCCGCTACTGGGCCCTCGAAGCCCGCGAGCACACCGACGACCTGGGCACCACCGTCGCCCGCATCCGCGAGCTCCTGGAAGACATCATCGCCCGGCAGATGGTCGCCGATGTCCCCCTCGGCACCCTCCTCTCCGGCGGCCTCGACTCCAGCGTCATCACCGCGCTCGGCGCACGGCAGCGCACCGCCGAAGGCGGCGCCCCCGTCCGGTCCTTCGCCCTCGACTTCGCCCGCCACGCCGAGAACTTCACGGCCGACGACTGGCGCGGCACCCGCGACTCGCCCTACGCCGACCTCCTCGCCCGGCACGCCGGCGCCGACCACCGGGTCGTCACCCTCCCGCCGTCCGCGCTGCTCGACCCCGCGGCCCGCGCGGCCGTCATGCGCGCCCGCGACCTGCCCTTCGACCTCGGCGACGGCGACACCTCCCTCTACCTGCTGTTCAAGGCGGTCCGGGAGCAGTGCACCGTCGCCCTGTCCGGCGAGTCCGCCGACGAGGTCTTCGGCGGCTACCGCTGGTTCCACCACCCCGCGTCCGTCGCCGCCGACACCTTCCCCTGGCTCGCCCCGCCCTTCGGCACCGGCATCTCCGGCCCCGGCAGCGGTCCCGGCGAATCCCTCCTCGACCGCGGCCTGCTGGAGAAGATCGACCTGCGGGGATACCGGGCCCAGCGCTACCGGGAAGCCCTCGCCGAGGTGCCCCGGCTGCCCGGCGAGACCGGCCTCGAACGGCGCATGCGCGAGATCAGCTACCTCCACCTCACCCGCTTCGTCCAGTGGATGCTCGACCGCAAGGACCGCGCCAGCATGGCCGTCGGCCTCGAAGTGCGCGTCCCCTTCTGCGACCACCGCCTCGTCGCATACGTCTTCAACACCCCCTGGGCCATGAAGACCTTCGACGGCCGCGAGAAGTCCCTGCTGCGCGCCGCCGCCCGCGACCTCCTCCCGCCCGAGATCGCCGACCGGGTCAAGGCCCCCTACCCGACCACGCGCGACCCGCACTACCTCGACGGCCTGCGCGCCGGGCTCAGACGCGTCACCGAGGGCCCGGACTCCCCGGTCCGCCCCCTCCTCGACGGTCCCGCGCTGGCGGAGGCCACCGCCGGCGACCCGCGACCGGGCTACCGCACCGGCACCGAACTCGTCCTCGCCCTGGACTTCTGGCTCCGCACGCACGACGTGTCACTGGAGCTCTGACCCGCTCACTGGAGTTATGACCCGCGCTTCCCGGACCCCCGCCGCACTTCGGCCAGTTGTGGACTGCCCGGCGGCACGCCGTGCCAGGACACTGCCGGATGAATCCCATGGCCGAGCACCGCGCACGTCGAGCGAGGGAGACCACCGGTGATCCAGCTGACCGAGACCCTGGCCCTGCAGAGCGTCGAGGACTTCCTGACGGCAGCGGAGCGGGAACACCTGATCAAAATCATGGACAGCGAGCTCGCGGCGACCGGATGGCGGCCCCGGCACCAGGCCGACGTCCTCCGGGCGCCCGCGCCCGCCCAGGAGATCCTGCGCGCCGCCACGGCCCGCGCGCTGCACGTCCTGCAGCGCGCCCTGCCCTCGGTGGCCGCCGGCGCCCGCTGGGACTACACGGAACTCACGGCAGGGCAGTGCATCCCGACGCACATCGACGGCATCCCCGACCCGGCCGTCCCGCCCCGGCGCATCGGACGGATCGGGGTGGTCGTCGAACAGGCCGGCGAGGGAGGGGAGTTCTACATCGAGACGACCGCCAGCCCGGCCGTCTGGTCCGGCACCGTCGTCGGCGAACCCGAGGGCTACGCCCCCGGCACGCCCCTGACGCACCGCCTGCCGCACGTGCCCGACCACGCCGCCCTGCCCACGTGGCTGGAGGACGTCCCCAGCACCCGCTGGATCACCCCCGCCGGAGCCGGCACCGCCCTCGCCTACGGCGCGCAGGTCCTCCACGGCGTCCAGCCGGTCCGCTCCGGCCGCCTGCGCAAGTTCATCACGGACCTGCTGGACACCCCGGCGGTGCGCAGGTAGCGGCGGGGAGGCGCACCGGGCCCGCGGGGGAGGACAACCGCGGCGTCCGGTTCCGGCCGGACGCCTACCGGGTCAGCAGCGTGATGTCGCTGCTGGTGGCAACGACCAGCGTGCGTCCGGACGGGGAGAAGCCCGCCGCGCGCAGTTCGGACCAACGGGCGTGGAAGATGTGCCACCACTTCTCCCCGGCGGGCCCGCGGCACAGACCGCCGTCGGCTGAGAGCAGCACCCGGTGGTGGGGCCAGTCGGGGCTCGCGACCTCAACGGTCCAGCCGTCCTCGGTGGTCGTGTGCAGGCCTCCGCCGAACAGGCCGGCGATGCGGACCGGCGTGCCCGCGAGCGGACCGATTCCCGGGCAGGACAGGCCGGGCCCGGTCGGCGTGCTCGTCTCGGGGTCGGGATCGTAGTCCCTGGCGAGCCGCTCCCCGGTGGAGGCGTCGAAGAGGCCGTGACCGCTGCTGGAGACGACCATCAGCAGATCCTGCCCGCTGACGGGATCGGGCGCGAACCCTACGCCGAGGAGCCCCCCGACCGGGATCAGCGGTGCGGCCGGACGCCAGGGGTCTGGCGCCGGAACGACGGGTGCGGAGAGGAAGCGGTCGCGCCGTTCCTGCTGGTATGCGGTGAACGTCATGGTGCTCAGTCGAGACAGAACTCGTTGCCCTCGATGTCCTGCATCACGATGCACGACTCGTTCTCGCCATCGGCGACCATCGTTCGCACGTGCACCGCACCGAGCGCGACCAGCCGTGCGCACTCGGCCTCCAGCGTGGCGAGGCGCTCCTCGCCCACGAGACCGGTGCCGGCCCGCACGCACAGATGCACCCGGTTCTTGACGACCTTCCCCTCGGGAACCCGCTGGAAGAGCAGGCGCGGGCCCGCACCCGAGGGATCACTGCAGGCGAAGTACCTGACCTGGTCCTCGGGCGGCAGCGAGCGGTGGTAGTCCTCCCACGTGGCGAACCCCTCCGGGACCGGAGGTATGACGTACCCCAGTACCTCGCACCAGAAGCCGGCCAGGCGCGCGGGTTCCGCGCAGTCGAAGGTGACCTGGAACTGCTTGATCGATGTCATCGGCGCACCATAGCAGGGGAACTCTTGCGCTGACGGCGGGTTCATGGCCGGAAAATATCCGTCTTCCCGCCATGAACCCGCCGTTGCTCGTGGCAGTTGCCCCGGTCAGATATCCGCCAGGAGCTCCGCGAGCGGCAGGGCCTCGGCGTCCGCCACCGGGCGGGAGACGTACAGCGTCGTGTGGAAGTAGCCCTCGGTCTCCTTGCCCCGGGGGTCCTCGCCCGCGGCCTCGACGGCCGCCACCGCATACGCCTGCTCCTCCGGCCCGCTGAAGTGCCGCTGGGGGAACGTGCGGGCCGTGTACTTCTCGGTGCGGAGGCCGTGGGCGGCCAGGGCGTCGGAGATCGGGGCGTACGAGGCGGTGCGCAGCACGAAGGAGGCCACCCAGGGCGGTTCGCCGGTGTCCGCGGTGAGCGCCTTGAGCGTTCTGGCGGACAGGAACGTGGTGCCGCCGGTGATGGTGATGAGCCGGGCCCGCCGCGTCTGCCGCAGCAGCCCCGGGCTCGGTTCGGCGATCTCCAGGTTCTCGGCGAACCCCTCGTCCAGCAGGCCGGCGGCCCGGGCGTAGGAGACGGCCTGCGCGGCCACGTCGATCCCGACGGCCCGCACGGCCCCGGGCCGCCGCCGCTCCGCGAAGTACGCCCGGTCCTCCTCGGCGAGCTCGGCGGTCGTCAGCGGCGCCAGCCGCGGCGAGGTGTAGCGCGTGTAGAGCTCGTCCAGCGTGACGTCGTGGTTGAGGAGCGCCGCGTTGATGCCGTAGGAGCAGCAGATGTCGACGACCGTCGGCGGCCCGGCCGCGGACGGGTCGGTGCGGGACTCGGCCAGGCGCCGGAAGACCGCCTGGGCATGATGCGGTGTCTGGTACTCCAGGGGGCCCAGCACCGTGAAGTACGCCCGGGGGTCGGGCTGGTCGTAGATCTTGTCGAACGAGGTCATCCCGGAGGTCATCGCACAAATCCTCTCGCCCCTGGGGCCGGCCGGAGACCGCCCCGCTACAGGTAGAGCCTCCGGGGCCGAAAAGGGAACAGGGCAGGGGTCGGATCCAGCCATTTTCGCCGACCGTCACGTACGGCGCCTCCCGGGACACGGGGTGCCCGTGGGGCGCCGCGGGCGCACGTTTACAGTTGCCGCTCCGATCAGGTAAGCGCGAGATAAAGCGAGAAGCGTACGTGTCAGTCGAGAGGCCGGCGTCCCGGAGACGCGGCAAGAACACTTCCTCCCAGGAGCCCGAGGGCTGGCGCACCGGCCCCGCCTGGCAGGAGATGAACGGCCGGGCGGAGCGCAAGCGGCGGCTTCTGGGCGCCGCCGGCGTCGTGGCCGCCGCCGCGGCCACCCTTGCCGTGCTCCGGCCCGAGCTGGTCCTCTCCCGGATACCGGGGGCGGGGGAGACCGGGAACGGCGGCGTGACGACGGCCTCCCGCGGCACCCCGGCGCCCCTGGCCCCCGAGACCGCGCGCCCCAGCGGCGCCCCGGGCAGCACCGAAGGCGTCCCCACCCCGGACCGGCCCTTCGCCGGATCGCCGGCCGAGCGGTACGCCGACGGGGCGGCGGGCATCGCCCTGCCCGGGGCGCGGGCCGCGGGAGCGATGTCGCAGGAGCAGGTCGCCGAGGGCCTGAAGCTGGTCAAGGACTTCCTCGTCGCCACCAACCTGGACCCGGCGGTCATCCGGGGCGAGCGCCCGGCCGAGGCCCTCGCCCTGCTCGACCCGTACCAGGACGACCTCGTCACCCATGTCAACGCTTCCCTGAGCAAGCCGGGCCGCGACCACGACCCGGTCACCCTCTTCAGCCGCTTCGACGGCAAGGAGGTGCGCATGGCGGGCGAGACCGTGAAGACCCGGGGCCGGGTGACCTTCGCGGAGCACAAGGACGGCTCCGTGGGCATCCACGCCGACGTCACGTTCGTCTACCCGCTCGTCAAGAACGAGCGGGGTGCGCGGGCGGTCGAGCGCACGATCGTGCGGCGCGTCCTGGACACGGACATCCTCGATCCCGAGCGCTTCCGGGTGACCCCGGGCAAGCTGACCGTCCGCGCCTACGACGTCGACATCGCCAACTCCGCCTGCGGCGTCCACGACGGGTTCCTGCACCCCGTCTTCGACGACGGACGTCCCTCCGGTCAGGCCCCGTCCGGCCCGGCCGTCGACCCCTACGACCGCAGCCGGGACCCGGAGGCCGACCGGGGCGAGTCGTGCGGGTCGGTCACGCGGACCTGACGGAGCAGCAGCGGCTCGCACCCGCACGCGCTGCCGCCCGGGGCGCGGCCTTGGTACCGGGGCGGCGGCCTTCGAGGACCACGGCGAGCGGCGCGGCCGTCAGAACGGTCGAGCCGATGCCGAACAGCACTCCGGCCAGCAGCGCCAGCGAGAAATCGGCGAGCGAGTCACCGCCCAGGACGGCGAGCGCGGTGAGCACGAACAGCACTCCCATGCCCGTGTTGAGCGTGCGCGGCAGCGTCTGCAGGATCGCGCTGTCGACGGCCGGCGCGAGCGCGGCCCGGCCGGTGCCCGCCCGCCTGTGTGTCTCCCGGATGCGGTCGAAGACGACCACCGTGTCGTTGACGGAGTAGCCGATCACCGTGAGCAGCGCGGCCAGGAAGACGCTGTCCGCCGGCCTGCCCAGCCAGGCGAACAGCCCGGTCACCAGCAGGACGTCCTGCACCATCGCCACCACCGCGGCGGTCGCGAAGGTCCACCGGAAGCGCACGCTCAGGTACAGGAGCTGGGCCGCCACGGCCGCGCCCAGGGCGATCAGCGCCTTGTCGCGCAGCTCGCTGCCCAGGCTCGGGCCGATCCGCTCGTCGCGCTCGACGGTCACGGTCCCGCCGTGCGCCTCCAGAGCCGCCCTGATGCGCTGCTGGTCGCGGTCGGAGAGGTCGCCGGAGCGGACGACGACGTCCCCGTCGCCCGCCTTCTGCACGACGGCTCGCGGGAACCCGGCGTCCGCGACCGCGGCTCGCGCACGCTCCGCGTCCACGGGACGGCTCGTGCCGTACTCGGTCATCCGGCCGCCGGTGAACTCGACGCCCAGGTGCAGCCCGCGCACCCCGATCCCGGCCAGGGCGAGCACCAGCAGCGCGCCGCTGACCGCCAGCCAGGTGCGCCGCCGGCGCATCAGGCGCGGCCCCCGGCGGGCGAGGAGGGCCCGGACGCGGCCGCCCGACGCGACGCCCGCCAGCCGCGGCCGGCGCCGGACACCGCCGGCGCGCAGCGCAAGCTCCGCCAGCACCCGCGTGATGACGAGCGCGGAGACCATGGAGGCCACCACACCCACGGACAGGGTGACGCCGAAGCCCTTCACCGGGCCGGTGGCGAAGAAGAACAGGAGCCCGGCAGCCAGCAGCGTGGTGACGTTCGAGTCGGCGACGGCACTCCACGCCTTGCCGAAACCCCTGCGCAGCGGGCCGCGCAGGTCGTACGGGGCGGCCGGGCGGCGCGCGTACTCCTCGCGGGTCCGCTCGAAGACGAGCACGTTCGCGTCCACGGCCATGCCGATCGCGAGCACGAAACCGGCCAGCCCCGGGAGGGTGAGCGTGGCCCCGATCGCGACCAGCGCGGCGTACGAGATGAGCCCGTAGAGCGCGAGCGCCACCGTCGCCAGGACACCCAGCAGCCGGTAGACGGCGACGACGAACACCGCCGTGCACACAAGCCCGGTGACCGCCGCCGCCGCGCTCGCCCGGATCGCCTCGGCGCCCAGCGTCGGCCCGACGGTGCTCTGTTCGACGACCTCGACCGGCACGGGCAGGGCCCCGCCCTTGACGAGCGCCGCCAGGTCGCGGGCCCCGGCGTCGCCGAAGCCGCCGGTGATCTGCGCACTGCCGCCCTGGATGCCGGTGCGGCACGGCACGCTGTCCTGCATCGCCGGAGCCGACACGACGCGGTCGTCGAGGACGATCGCGACGCGCCGGGCGGGGTCCCCGGGCGCGGCGCACGCGGCCTCGCCGGTGACGCGCGCCCAGCCCTTCTCCCCGCTGCCCCGGAAGGAGAGGGCGACCGTCCAGCCGCTGCCGCTCTGTGTGTCGAGCACGGCCCGGGCGTCCTTGACGTCCTTGCCGGTCAGGGCAGGTGGCCCCAGGTGCAGAGACTGCCCGGGCGCGTCGGGATCGGGCAGGGTGCGCGCTGCGCCGCCGCCCGGTGCGGATGACGCGAGGACGGGGTGGAACGTGAGCTGCGCGGTGCGCCCGATGACCTCGGCGGCCTTGCGGGGGTCCTGGACGCCGGGCAGTTCGACGACGATGCGGCGCTCGCCGGAGCGGGCCAGCGACGGCTCGGCCACACCGAGCGCGTCGACCCGCTGCCGCAGCACCTCCAGGGCACGGTCGGTGGAGGCGGCGTCGGCCCGGGCGGCCGTCCCGTCCCGGGTCTCCAGCACGATCCGGGTGCCGCCGCGCAGGTCCAGGCCGAGCCGGGGCGGGGTGGTCAGGGCGAAGTACAGCGAGGCGGCCACGGCCGCCAGGGCGAGGAGCGCGCGCCACAGCGGGGCGCGGCGCGACCGGGGACTCCGGGGACTGCGGGCTTTCCGGGGATTCCAGGGATTCCGGGATGACATGGGTTCTCCACTTCACGGCATACGGAGGCGGAGCGCCGGCCGCCGCCCGCGCGGCTCGGGGCCGGCGGGGAGAGGGGCCGCGCT
Source organism: Streptomyces sp. URMC 127 (assembly GCF_051386535.1). Taxonomy (NCBI): domain Bacteria; kingdom Bacillati; phylum Actinomycetota; class Actinomycetes; order Kitasatosporales; family Streptomycetaceae; genus Streptomyces; species Streptomyces sp. URMC 127. Next base: position 6,486 of record NZ_JBPQTW010000107.1, on the reverse strand, counting down.
CGTGGCGTCAGCTGCTCCGTGTGGAGGGAGGACCGCGGGTGCTGCGGGAAGAGGGGGCAGTGGCCGGCGGGGCGCGCTCCCGGCGCGGGCCGGCGATCTCGCCGGGCGGCAGGGGGACGGCGAGCGGCCCGGCCACCGGGCCGGGCACCCCTCCGGGAAGCCCGGGCAGCCGCGTGTGCTGGACTGCCGCGGACGCGTGGAGTCCGTGGGCGGCGCGGGCGTCGTCCGCCGCCGCGGGACGGGGACCGGGCGCGTGGACGGCGGGACGGATCTGTTCTCCGGAGCCGGTGACCGGGGCGGCGGCCGGGAGGGCGGCGGCCGGGAGGGCAGCGGCGACGCCGCCGGCGGGGCCGGTGGCCGTACCGCAGACCGCACCGGCCAGCAGGACGAGCAGGGCCCACAGGGCGACCGGCACCGGAGTGCGCCGCGCGTGCTGACCCACACTGCCTCCCCCGCGTCCGTCCGCTTCGGCCCGTTCGTGACGTCACCCTAGCTCGTACGTCTGACACCTGGCCGGGACGATGCCACGGTTTGATCACCCGATTGTCACAGGAGCCCCATCCGGCCCTCTGTTGGCCGGAGCGGGACCGGAAGCCCGGTAAGAATGTGCACGTCAAGCACCGGAAGTGTGCACGTCAAAGCCATCCAGCGCATCCATCGGGGGATTCATCATGCGTCGTCAGCTCCTCACCGCCGCGGCCGTCATCGTGCTCGCGACCACCGCCACCGCCTGCAACGGCGACGGCACCGACCCCGCCGCCGACGCCAGTGCGCCGGCGGACAAGAGCCCCGCGGCCCAGCAGCCGAACCCCGCCGGCCAGGACAAGGGCCAGGACAAGGACAAGGGCGGCGCCCACGCCCTCGGCGGCAAGCTCACCCTCAAGGGCAAGAAGGCGGGCGAGCAGCTCGACGTCACCCTGAAGGCCTTCGCCGACCCGGCCCACAGCGACAACAAGTACAACAAGCCGGCCGCCGGCAAGCGCTTCGTCGCAGCCCAGTTCGAGCTCGTCAACACCGGCACCGTCGCCTACTCCGACAGCCCCTCCAGCGACGCCAAGGTCGTCGACGAGCAGGGCCAGGCCTTCACCCAGACCATGGGCAGCGTTACCGAGGGCCCGAAGTTCCCCGTCACGGTGAACCTCGCCCAGGGCGCCAAGGCCCTCGGCTGGGTCGTCTTCTCCGTCCCCGAGAGCTCCAAGCCGGCCAAGGTGCAGTTCACGCTGGACAACGGCTTCGCCGACGAGACGGGCGAGTGGACCCTGAAGAAGTCCTGAGGGAGTCCCGAGTCCCGGGTCCCGGGGCAGTGACGCCCGTCAGTTCGTGGTCAGCGAGCCCGCCACGTCCGTGAGCGCGTCGAGGACCGGCCGGAACAGCGGGTGGTCCTCGGCGCCCCGCCGCACCGCGGCGAACACGCGGCGCGTCGCGGCCGGGCCGCGCACCGGGCGGACGACGGCGTCCTTCAGCTCCATGCCGCGCAGCGCCGAGCGCGGCACGAGCGCCACCCCGGCCCCGGCGCCGGCCAGGGCCACCACGGCGCGGAAGTCGTCGGAGGAGTGCACGAGCCGGGGCTGGTAGCCGGCCAGCTCGCAGGCCAGGACCATCACATCGTGGCAGGGGTTGCCCGGGTAGGGGCCGATCCAGTCGCAGTCGGCCAGCTCGTCCAGGCCCACGCGGGGACTCCGCGCCAGCGGGTGGGAGGCGGACAGGACGGCGTCGAACGGCTCGGCGTAGAGCGGTACGCGCACGAGCCGCCGGTCGTCCTCCCGCGGCGCGCCCCGGTACTCGACGGCGAGCGCCACGTCGGCCTCCCCGTCCAGCACCATCGGCAGGCTCGCGTCGCCCTCCGCGTCGCGCACCCGCAGCCGGATGCCGGGGTGGCGTGCGGCGAGGAGGGCGATGACGGGGGCCAGCACCTCGGCGATGCCCGTCGCGAACGCCGCGACGGTGAGCTCGCCGGCCGTGCCGCCCGCGTACGCGGCGAGCTCGGCCTCGGCCCGCTCCAGCTGCGCGAGCACCTCGTGGGCGTGGGTCAGCAGGATCTCGCCCGCCGGGGTCAGGCGCACTCCCCGCCCGCTGCGCGTCAGCAGGGCGTGGCCGGTCTCCTGCTCCAGCGCGGCGAGCTGCTGGGAGACGGCCGAGGGGGTCAGGTACAGCGCGGCGGCCGCGGCGGTCACCGTACGGTGGTCCGCCACGGCCCGCAGGACGCGCAGCCGCCGGGGGTCGATCACCTTGCCATTTTGCCAGGAACGGGCGGTAACCCCGCCTGGGCCCGGACGGGCCCCGGCGGCAGATGCCCGGAGGTCAGCCCCGCAGCGCCTTGCGCGCGTCGGCGAACGCGGCGACGGCCCGCTCGACGTCCTCCGTCGAGTGCGCGGCGGACAGCTGGACGCGGATCCGGGCCGCGCCCATCGGCACCACGGGGTAGGAGAAGCCGATGACGTAGACGCCGCGCTCCAGCAGCAGCTCCGCCATCCGGCCGGCCTCCGCCGCGTCACCGATCATGACGGGGGCGATGGGGTGGTCGCCGGGCAGGATCTCGAAGCCCGCCTCGGTCATCTTCGTGCGGAACAGCTCGGTGTTGGCCTTGAGCTTCTCGCGCAGGTCGCCCGCGGACTCCAGCAGGTCGAGGACCTTCAGGGAGGCCGCGGCGATGACCGGTGCCAGGGAGTTGGAGAAGAGGTACGGGCGCGAGCGCTGGCGCAGCAGGGCGACGATCTCGGCGCGGGCGGCGACGTAACCGCCGGAGGCGCCGCCGAGGGCCTTGCCGAGGGTGCCCGTGATGATGTCGACGCGGTCCATGACGCCGTGCAGCTCGGGGGTGCCGCGGCCGCCGGCGCCGACGAAGCCGACGGCGTGCGAGTCGTCGACCATGACCATCGCGTCGTAGCGGTCGGCCAGGTCGCAGATCTCGCGCAGCGGCGCGACGTAGCCGTCCATGGAGAAGACGCCGTCGGTGACGATCAGCTTGCGGCGCGCGCCGCCCTCGACGGCCGCCTGGAGCTGCTTCTCCAGGTCGGCCAGGTCGCGGTTGGCGTAGCGGAAGCGGCGGGCCTTGGACAGGCGGATGCCGTCGATGATGCTCGCGTGGTTGAGGGCGTCGGAGATGACCGCGTCCTCGGCGCCGAGCAGGGTCTCGAAGACACCGCCGTTGGCGTCGAAGCAGGAGGAGTAGAGGATCGTGTCCTCCTGGCCGAGGAACGCCGACAGGCGCGCCTCCAGCTCCTTGTGGACGTCCTGCGTGCCGCAGATGAAGCGCACCGACGCCATGCCGTAGCCCCAGCGGTCGAGGGCGTCCTTGGCGGCGGCGACGACCTCGGGGTGGTCGGCGAGGCCCAGGTAGTTGTTCGCGCAGAAGTTCAGGACCTCGCCCGGGGCGCCGCCCGCGGTGACGTTCACGGAGGCGCTCTGCGGGGTGCCGATCACGCGCTCGGGCTTGAAGAGGCCGGCCTCGCGGATCTCGTCGAGGGTGGCGCGGAGGTCGTCGCGGACGGACGCGTACATGCGGGGGACTCCTTGTCGAAGGAAGGAAAGGGGCGGCGGGGAGGGGAGGCCGGCCGGGTCAGGCGGTCCAGTCGAGGATGATCTTGCCGCTGCGGGCCGTGGCGGCCTCGTCGAAGGCCGCGTCGAAGTCCTTGTACGAGTACTTGCCGGTGATCACCGGGCTGAGGTCGAGGCCGCCTTCGAGCAGCACCGTCATCGCGTACCAGGTCTCGTACATCTCCCGGCCGTAGATCCCCTTGACGGTGATCATCGAGGTGACGATCTTCGCCCAGTCGACGGGGAACTCCTGGGCCGGCAGGCCCAGCATGGCGATCCGGCCGCCGTGCGTCATGTTCGCGATCATGTCGCGCATGGCCTCGGGCCGGCCCGACATCTCCAGGCCGATGTCGAAGCCCTCGCGCAGGCCCAGCGTGCGCTGCGCGTCCGCGATGGACGCCTGCGAGACGTTCAGGGCGAGGGTCGCGCCCGCCTTGCGGGCGATCTCCAGGCGCGGCTCGCTGACGTCGGTGATGACGACGTTGCGGGCGCCGGCGTGCTTGGCGACGGCCACGGCCATGATGCCGATCGGGCCCGCGCCCGTGATCAGCACGTCCTCGCCGACGAGCGGGAAGGAGAGCGCCGTGTGCACCGCGTTGCCGAACGGGTCGAAGATCGCGGCGACGTCGAGGTCGACCTTCGTGCGGTGCACCCACACGTTGGAGGACGGCATCACGACGTACTCGGCGAACGCGCCGTCGCGGCCCACGCCGAGGCCGACCGTGCTGCGGCACAGGTGGCGGCGGCCCGCCAGGCAGTTGCGGCACTTGCCGCAGACCAGGTGGCCCTCGCCGCTGACCAGGTCGCCGGGCGCGATGTCCCGCACGTCCGCGCCGACGGCCGCGACCTCGCCCACGAACTCGTGACCGAGCACCAGCGGGGTCCGCACCGCGCCCTGGGCCCAGCCGTCCCAGGAGCGGATGTGCAGGTCCGTGCCGCAGATGCCGGTGCGCAGCACCTTGATCATGACGTCGTCGGGGCCGTACTCCGGCTCCGGGACGTCCATGAGCCACAGCCCGGGCTCGGCCTTGTGCTTGACGAGTGCCTTCATGGCTGCGGCTCCAGGCGTGGTGAGGCGATCTTTTGCGTGCGCGCACCAATGTGCCCAGTGATGACCGTGAAGTCCATCGAGGTTTTCTTAAGCGGGCCAACAGCAGAACTTCACGCGGGGCGCACGGACCTCACCCGAGGCGGGTCAGCCTGGCCCCCGCGCCCGGCGACGCCATGTCCCGCTGGAGCGCGACCGGCACCTGAGCCCGGCCCGGACCCGTCCCGACGGCCAGCGCGCCGACCTCCGTACCGGCCTTCGCCTCGTGCGGAACGCCCTTGCCGCCGCCGGTGAGCTCCAGTTTCGCCTTCAGGCCGCCCCAGCCCACGGCCCGCAGGTCCCGCGTCGCGACGACCGGCGTCCGGCCGCCGAGGCCGTCGTCCACGTGCCCGACGACATCACCCTTACGGACGACGGTCGCCGGCACCAGCGCGTCCTGGACGGCCTCGATCATCTTGTAGCTGCGCTCCTTGACGACCTTCAGATGGGCGTTGGCGTCGTTGCTGCCCGCCTGCCGCTGCGCCATGGTGGCGCCGATGATCAGACGCTCCTTGCCCTCGATCGTCCGCTTCGCCGCCCACATCAGCGCACCGCCCGCGGGACCGCTCGACCCGGTCTTGATGCCGAGGCCGCCGGGGTTGCCGATGAGCAGGTCGTCGTTGTTGTTGTAGATCCGCCCGGGCAGGCCGGGGACGTCCGCGTTGGGCATCCTGACGATCTTCCGGAGGACGTCGTTCTTCATGACCTCCCGGGCCAGCTCGACCTGGTCGGCCGCGGTGCTCACGGTCGACGCCTCCAGGCCGCTGGGGTCGGTGTACGTCGTGTCGTCCATGCCGAGCTCCCGGGCGGCCTCGTTCATCTTCTTCACGAAGGCCTCCTCGGAGCCGGCGTCCCAGCGGGCGAGCTGCCGGGCGATGTTGTTGCCGGACGGGATCAGCAGCATCTGCAGCATCTGGAAGAGGGTGTAGCTCTGCCCTTCCGAGACCTCCACCCGCGACTCCTCCTGGGCGCCGGCCTCCTTGGCCGCCGTGGCGTCGATCGTGATCCGGTCGCCCTCCTCCCCGGTCCCCAGCGGGTGGCCCTTGAGGATCACGTACGCCGTCATGACCTTGGCGACGCTCGCGGTCGGCACGGGCTTCCGCTCGCCGTACGTGCCCAGGCTGCCGACGCCGACGACCTCGGCCGCGGCCTGGCCCTCGCCGGGCCAGGGCATCGCGAACGCGTCGCCCGTGAAGGTGTAGGCACCGTCCCCGGCCACCACGAACTGCGGATCCGGCAGGGGCCGCAGCAGCTGGACGGTGCCGAGGAGGACGGCGAGCAGCAGGACGAGCGGCGACCAGACCTTCAGCCGCCGCCGCGCCGCGGTCTTGGCCGCGGAGGGCGGGGGCGCGGGGCGGTTCGTCAGCGGGGCGGTCTCCGCCCGTGCCGTCTCCTGCGCTTCCTCCGCTCCTTCCGCTGCTTCCACTCCTTTCTCAGTGCGCTCCACCATGCCGGGGGACTCGCCTGCCACCGGTGCCTCCTCCGGATCGTCACCACACCTCTTCGAACCGACGTGCTAGACGAGAGCGACATACCTGCCGGTTCCGTCATCAATCAACTGATCCGATGAGTGCGTGTTCGTCACGGAAGCATCCCGTTGGTACCGGCTCGGTCAACGGCCCTCCGCGGCCGCTGCCGCGGCAGTACGGTCCCCGTGCGCGCCGATGCCTTGGGGGGAACCATGCGCAAGAAGCTGCTCGCCGCCGCTGCCGCCGTCACCGCCGCCGGCTGCCTGACCCTCACCGCCTGCAACGACGACGACGCGAAAGGCGGCGGAACCCGCCCGTCGCAGTCCGCCACCGGCAAGCCGGCCACCTCACCGGCCACGGCACGGCCCACCGCCCCGGCCGGCCCCGCGACCC
>NZ_JBPQTW010000106.1:0-23392 GCF_051386535.1 Streptomyces sp. URMC 127 | reverse complement strand
CCGGCAGAGCGCCGCGCCGCCGCCCGAGGGCGGCGCGTCGCTGGTCACGCTCACGCTGGTGCTGACCGCTCCGGCCGTGCTCGCCGCCGCCATGCTGCGGCCGCGCGGAGGCGGCGGTAGCGGGCGCCGCGGCTGACGCCCGTACGCCCCACCCGGCCGCCGGCCCTTCGCACACCCCCGCCCGTACCTGCACCCTCGCCCGTACCCGCACTCTCGTCTTACGGAGGTTCCCCTTGTCCGAGTGGCTGGTCCTGGTCCTCGCCATGGCCGCGGCATGCGCGGTCGTGCTGACCATCACCGTGCTCAGGGAGCGCAGGCTCGGCGATGACGACGACCCGAGCGAGACGCCCGACGTCATCGAGTACATGACGATGATGGTCGGCGTCGTCTACGCCATCGTGCTGGGCCTGGCCATCGCCGGCGTCTGGGAGGCCCGCAACAGCGCCCAGGACGTGGTCCGGGCCGAGGCGCAGGCGCTGCACGAGGTCAGCGAGCGGGTGCAGGCGTACGCCCCCGCGGCGCGCGACCGCGCCCGCGAGGACGTCGACGCGTACGTGAGCTACGTGGTGCACAAGGAGTGGCCCGTCATGCTCAAGCGCGGCGAGCTCACCGACCGCGGGACGATGCTGCTGGACAAGGTGCGCGAGGACCTCACCTCGTACGAGCCGCGCAACGACCACGAGGGCCAGTCCTACCAGCCGCTGCTGGACCAGGTCGGCGCCGCGGACGCGGCGCGCAACACGCGCGCGCAGAACGCGGGCGACACGATGCCGGGCGTGGTGTGGTTCGGGCTGGTCGCGGGCGCGATGGTGGCCGTGGGGCTGATCTTCACGCTGCAGATCCGGCGTTCTCCGCGCGAGCTGCTCCTGGCCGGTCTCTACAGCGCCCTGATCGCCTTCCTGCTCTTCCTCATCTGGGACTTCAACTCGCCGTTCGGTCACGAGGTGGCCGACGCCACGGGTCCGTTCACGGACCTGTTCGCCGTGTGAGCCGCGCCTCCCCTGCCCCGGACGGCCCTCACCACCTCACCGGCAGGTGCTTGAGGCCGTTCTGGAAGTTCGACGTCAGCCGCACCGCCTCACCCGCCCGCTCCAGGCCGGGCAGCCGCTCCAGGACCACCCGCAGCAGGGCCCGCATCTGGGCGCGGGCGAGGTGGGCGCCCATGCAGAAGTGCGGGCCGTGGCCGAAGCTGACGTGGTCGTTGGGGCTGCGGGTGACGTCGAAGCGGTCCGGATCGGGGAAGACGCGCTCGTCGCGGTTGGCGGACGGGTGGAAGACGGCGACCTTCTCGCCGCGCCGGATGAGCTGCCCGCCGAGCTCGGTGTCGCGGGCGGCGGTGCGCCGGAAGTGCACGACCGGCGACCAGTAGCGCAGCATCTCCTCCACGGCCGGGGGCACCAGCTCCGGCCGGGAGCGCAGGAGCGCGAACTGGCCGGGGTGGTCGAGGAGGGCGAGCATCCCCCCGGGCAGGGCGTTGCGCGGGGCCTCGCTCCCGGCGACCGCGAAGAGGAAGAACATCATCTCGAACTCGCCGCCGGTCAGGCCTCCTTCGCGCATCAGCGCCAGCACGCTGCCGGGCGCGGGCCGCTGGGCCAGGGCGTGGGCGTAGTGGAACATGTCGGCCAGCGCCTCGCGCGAACGCGGGTTGACCGGATGCCCGTCGGGCCGTGCGCGCGGCGCGGGGCGGCGGGCGAGGGCCTCGCGCCCCATGGGCGTGAGCCCTTCGGGGGCGGCGGTGTCCGACAGGGCGTAGTCCGTGTCCTGGTAGCCGATGATCCGGTTCGCCCAGTCGTAGATCAGCGGGCCGTCCTCCAGCGGCACGCCCAGGACGTGGGCGAGGGTCCGCACGGGCAGGTCGGCGGTGAGCGCCACGAAGTCCGCCTCGCCGCGGGCGGCGAGGCCGCCGACCAGCGCACGGGCCCGCGAGTCGATCACGGCCTCCAGTTCGCGCACGGCGCGCGGCGTGAGCGACGCGGCGACGATCCGGCGCAGCCTGCTGTGGCCGGGCGGGTCCTGGTTGAGCATGGTGGCCCGTACGAAGCGCAGGTCGGCCTCGGTGTCGGGGTCGCGCAGCTGGGTGGCCCCCAGGTGCGAGGAGAAGGTCTCCGGGCTGCGCAGGACGTGCTTGACGTCGGCGTGCCGGAAGACCCCCCAGAAGCCGGGGCCCGGCGGCCAGGGCCCGACGGCCGGTTCGCCGATCCGGCACACGGGGCTCTTCTCCCGCAGCTCCCGGAAGCGCGCGTACGGCACGCCGCGGGCGTAGGTGGTTGGCAGGAAGACGTCGTCGGTCACCTGTTCTGCGGTCACGCGGGGACGGTAGACCCTCCTCTGGCGGGCGGGTCAAGGGCTCGCCACAATATGTGGGGTGACCATCGGCCGGAACGGCGGACGGAGGTACGGAAAGTGACCGACTTGAGGTCCGGCGGTGCGGGTCCGCCCCGCGTCGTCGACGAGGCCGAAGCGGAAGCCCTGGTCCGCGGGATCTGTTTCAAGACGGGCCCGCCGCGGTTCCTCGGCGTCGAACTGGAATGGCTCGTCCACGACCTGCAGGATCCTTCCCGTCCCGTCTCCCCCCGCCGCCTGGCAGCGGCAGCCGGCCGGCTGCAGGCCCTGCCGCTGCGGTCCCTGATCACCGTCGAGCCCGGCGGCCAGCTGGAGTTCAGCTCCCGGCCCGCGGAGTCCCTCACCGCCTGTGTGGAGGAGGTCTCCGCCGATCTGGCCGCGGCCCGCCCCGCGCTCCGCTCCCTCGGCCTCTCCCTCGCCGGCTACGGCCAGGACCCCTGGCATCCCCCGCGCCGCGTCCTCACCACGCCCCGCTACCGCGCGATGGAGGACTTCCACGACCACTGGGGCGGCGCCGGGCGCACCGTGATGACGAAGACCGCCTCGGTGCAGGTGTGCGTCGACGCCGGGCACGAGGAGCCCGGGCCGCTCGGCTTCGGGCGGCGCTGGCGGCTGGCCCACCTGCTGGGCGCGGTCCTCGTCGCCGCGTTCGCCAACTCCCCGCTGGCGGGGGGCCGTCCCACCGGCTGGCGCTCCACCCGGCAGGCCTGCTACGAGCGGATGGACCCCAGCCGCACGACGGCGCCGCCCGAAGGCCTCGACCCGCGCGCGGCGTGGGCGGCGTACGCTCTGGACGCGCGGATCATGTGCGTACGGTCCGGGCACGGCCCGTGGGAGCCGCCGTGGGGGCTGGACCTGCGCGGCTGGGCCCGTACGGCACGGCCCCGGCCGGCCACCGACGACGACGTGGCCTACCACCTGACCACGCTGTTCCCCCCGGTGCGGCCCCGGGGCCACCTGGAGCTGCGCATGATCGACGCCCAGCCGGGCGAGGACGGCTGGGTGGTGCCGCTGGCGGTCACGGCCGCCCTCTTCGACGATCCCGTGGCCGCCGAGACGGCCTACCGGACCGTCAAGGCCCTGGCCGACACGGCGGGCCCGGAGCCCGCGCCCCGCAACGCCCTGTGGCGCAACGCCGCCCGCCACGGCCTCGCCGACCCCGAACTGCGCTCCGCCGCCGTCGCCTGCTTCGCCGCCGCCCGCGAGGCCCTGCCCCGGCTCGGCGCGCCGCAGCGCGTGCTGGCGGCCGTCGACACCTTCACCGCGCGGTACGTGGACCGGGGCCGGTGTCCCGCCGACGACCTCCTGGAGGGGCCCGGCACCGGGCCGTCCCGGGAGAGCAAGGAGAGCACCGCATGACCGCCCCCGGTCCGGACCCCGAGGTCCTGCGCCGGCGCGCCACGGACGCCCTGCTCCGCGCCCGTGCGCGCACCCGGCTCCTCACCGGCTGCGTCGACGACCGCGACCTGACCGCGCAGCACTCGCCCCTGATGTCCCCGCTCGTGTGGGACCTGGCGCACATCGGCAACCAGGAGGAGCAGTGGCTGCTGCGCGCCGTGGGCGGGCACGAGGCGCTGCGCCCCGAGCTGGACCCGCTGTACGACGCGTTCCGGCATCCGAGAGCCGCGCGGCCGGCGCTGCCGCTGCTGCGGCCCGCCGAGGCCCGCGGCTACGTCGCGGACGTGCGCGGCCGGGTGCTGGACGTCCTGGAGGCCGTCCCGTTCGAGGGCCGGCCGCTGGTCGAGTCCGGCTTCGCGTTCGGCATGATCGCCCAGCACGAGCAGCAGCACGACGAGACGATGCTGATCACCCATCAGCTGCGGCGGGGGGCGCCCGCGCTCGGCGCCCCCGATCCGCCGGCCGCCGCGCCGGACGCGGCCCGCCTGCCGTCCGAGGCGCTGGTCGAGGGCGGCCCGTTCACGATGGGCACCTCGGCGGAGCCGTGGGCGCTGGACAACGAGCGGCCCGCCCACCACCGCTTCGTGCCGTCGTTCTTCATCGACACGCTGCCGGTGAGCAACGGCGCCTACCTGCGCTTCATCGAGGACGGCGGCTACGGCGACGCGCGCTGGTGGCATCCGGAGGGCTGGCGGCAGGTCCGCGCGCACAAGCTGGCGGCCCCGCTGTTCTGGCGGCGCTCGGGCTCGCGGTGGCTGCGGCGGCGCTTCGGCACCGTCGAGCCCGTGCCGCTCGACGAGCCGGTCCTGCACGTCAGCTGGTACGAGGCCGCCGCGTACGCCGCGTGGGCGGGCCGGCGGCTGCCGACCGAGGCCGAGTGGGAGAAGGCCGCCCGCCACGATCCCGGCACGGGCCGGTCCCTGCGCTACCCGTGGGGCGACGCCGACCCCGGGCCCGGGCACGCCAACCTCGGCCAGCGGCACCTGCGGCCGGCGCCGGTGGGGGCGTATCCGGCGGGCGCCTCGCCGCTGGGCGTCCGGCAGCTGATCGGGGACGTGTGGGAGTGGACGTCCAGCGACTTCCTGCCCTACCCGGGATTCCGGGCCTTCCCCTACCGGGAGTACTCGGAGGTCTTCTTCGGCAGCGCGCACAAGGTGCTGCGCGGCGGGTCCTTCGCCGTCGACCCGGTCGCCTGCCGGGGCACGTTCCGCAACTGGGACCTCCCGGTCCGCCGGCAGATCTTCGCCGGGTTCCGCACCGCACGCGACGCCGAGCCCGCCTGATGTGCCGTCACATCGCGGTCGTGGGGCCGCCGGAGACCATCGGTGCGAGCGTCGCCGACCCGCCGCACTCCCTCGTGCGCCAGTCCTGGGCGCCGCGCCGGCAGCGGCACGGCACGGTCAACGCGGACGGCTTCGGCGTCGGCTGGTACGCGGACGGCGACCCGGTGCCCGCCCGCTACCGGCGCGCCGGGCCCGTCTGGGCCGACCTGTCCTTCGCCGACCTCGCCCGCGTCGTGCGCACCCGCGCCCTCCTCGCGGCCGTACGGGACGCCACCGGCCCGGGCGCCGACGGCGAGGCAGCCGCCGCGCCGTTCGCCGCGGGCCCCTGGCTGTTCAGCCACAACGGGGCGGTCGCCGGCTGGCCCGGCACCGCGGCTCCCCTCGCCGCGCTGCTGCCCGCCGAGGCGCTGCTGCGGCTCGCCGCCCGCTGCGACGCGGCCTTCGTGTGGGCCCTCGTCGAGCACCGGCTGCGCGGCGGCGACCCGCCCGGCGGCGCCCTGGCCGACACGGTCGCCGAGCTCGCCGAGGCCGCGCCCGGCTCGCGGCTCAACCTGCTGCTCACGGACGGCACGTCCATCGCCGCCACCGCCTGGGGCGACACGCTCTGGTACCTGGCGGACCCGGCCGGCCGCACCGCGGTCGCCTCCGAGCCCTACGACGACGACCCCCGCTGGACCGAGGTCCCCGACCGCACCCTGCTCACCGCGACCCGCACCGCCGTCACCCTGACACCGCTCAAGGAGCCCCGCCCGTGAGCCCGTTCGCCCTGACCCGCACCTTCCCCGCCGAAGCGACCGCGGCCGCCCTGCGCGCCGACGTCGCCACGGGCCTGACCCGTACCCCCAAGGAGCTCCCGCCGAAGTGGTTCTACGACGCGCGCGGCAGCGAGCTGTTCGACGAGATCACCCGGCTGCCCGACTACTACCCCACGCGCGCCGAGCGCGAGATCATCGTCGCCCGCGCGGACGAGATCGCGGCGGCCACCGGGGCCCGTACGCTCGTGGAGCTCGGCTCCGGCTCCTCCGACAAGACCCGCCACCTCCTCGGCGCCCTGACCGCCCGGAACTCTCTCGGCCACTACGTGCCCGTCGACGTCAGCGAGAGCGCCCTGACCGGCGCGGCCGAGGGGCTGCTCGCCGGCTTCCCGGGGCTCTCGGTGCACGCCCTCGTCGCCGACTTCCAGTACGGCCTGCGCCTGCCGCCCGCGCCCGGGCCGCGCCTGCTCGCCTTCCTCGGCGGCACCATCGGCAACCTCCGCCCGAAGGAACGATCCGCCTTCTTCGCCGCCGTGCGCGCCGAGTTGTCCCCCGGCGACGCCCTGCTGCTCGGCACGGACCTGGTCAAGGACGAGCGGACGCTGGTGCGGGCCTACGACGACGCGGCGGGCGTGACCGCCGCCTTCAACAAGAACGTCCTCACCGTCATCAACCGCGAGCTGGAGGCCGACTTCGACCCGGACGACTTCGACCACGTCGCCCTGTGGGACGCGCGGGAGGAGTGGATCGAGATGCGGCTGCGGGCCCGCGGCGCCCTCGTCGCGAAGATCCCCGCGCTCGACCTCGCCGTCCACTTCGCCGCCGGGGAGGAACTGCTCACGGAGGTCTCCGCCAAGTTCCGCGAGGCGGGAGTACGGGCCGAGCTCGCGGCGGCCGGCCTGGAGACCACGCACTGGTGGACGGACGGGGAGGGGCGGTTCGCACTGTCGCTGTCGGTGCCGGTGGCGGTGCCGGTGCGGGAGCGCGCCGGTTAGCCCCGCCGGGTGAGGGGTGCTCAGGCGGGGCGCCGGCCGGTGACGGTGGTGCCGTAGCGGACGGCTGGGTGTCCCGGCGCGGCGGCGCGGGTAGCCTGCGGGCCGGAGACGAGGAGGTGCCGCTATGGCCGACGAGGAAGCCGAAGAGAAAGTGGCCGGTCCCGGAGCGAAGGAAGCGGAGGCGCCCACCGCCCCGTGCGGGTCGCTGGAGCTCACCGACCACGACGGGGTCCTGGCCCTGCGCCTGTCCGGCGGGGACGTGATCCCCGCCGCCGTTCCCGTCCTGGACGAGTCCGGGAAGCTCCTGGCCGTCTACACGGCGGGCCCGCCCGTCCCGCCCGCGGCCGGGCCCGCGCCCGACGTCCTCCAGGAACGCACGGTGGTCAAGCTGCGGTGAGCCCGGGCGCACGCGCTCGCCTCGCGCGGGGGCGCGGGGTGCGCCACGGTGGTGGTGACCGCACCGCTTCGGTGGTGACCGCACCGCTTCCCCCGCACCTGGAGCAGCGCCCATGACGCACCACACCTACCGCGTGACCGAGATCGTCGGTTCCTCCCCGGACGGCGTCGACCAGGCCGTCCGCAACGGCCTCGCCCGCGCCTCGCAGACCCTGCGCAACCTCGACTGGTTCGAGGTCACCCAGATCAGGGGCCACCTGGTGGACGGCGCGATCGGGCACTACCAGGTGGGACTGAAGGTCGGCTTCCGCCTGGAGGACGGGGACTGACGGGCCCTACGCCTCCCAGCCGGGCGTGCGGGCCACCTCCGGGGTCTCCGTGTCCAGGGGGACGGAGCCGGAGCGGACGATGCCCAGTTGCACGCCCTGGCGGGGCAGGACCGCGTCCAGGAGCCAGTCGGCGGCCACGCGGACACGGTTGCCGGGCATGGCGGCCAGGTGGTAGCCGCGGGTGACGGCGGCGGCCAGCGGGCCGGACAGCGGGACGTGCAGCGGGTCGGCCGCGGCCTGGACGCCGCCGAGGTCGACGGTGAAGCCCAGGTCGCGGTGGCGGTACGGGCGGCGCTCGCCGCGGCCGAAGGAGGCGGCGATGTTGCGGGCGGCGGTCCGGCCCTGCCGCTGGGCGTGCTGGGCGGTCATCGGGGTGTACTCGCCGGGCCGCGTGAGGTCGGGCACGGCCGCGGCGTCGCCGCAGGCGAGGACCTCCGGCCGGCCGGGGACGGCCAGGTACTCGTCCACGCACAGCCGCCCGCGCTCCGTGGGCAGGCCGAGGGCGGCGACGAGCGGGTCCGGGCGGACCCCCACGCACCAGACGAGGGAGCGGGTCGGGACGAACGAGCCGTTGTCCAGGTGCACGCCTTCGCGGGTGGCCTCCTTGACGGACGTGCGCGGGAGGACCTCCACGCCGCGGCGGCGGAGCACGCGGTCCGCGGTGCGCGAGAGGCGCTCGTCCAGCTCGGGGAGGATCCGCGGGGCCAGGTCGAGCAGCAGCCAGCGGGGGCGGGCGCCCGCCGCGCGCAGGGCCGCGTTGCGCCGCACGAGGGAATCGGTGAAGAGCGCCCCGTGCGCGGCCACTTCGGTGCCGGTGTAGCCCGCGCCGACGACCACGAACGTCAGCCGGGCGGCGGCCTCGTCCGCGGAGGCCGCGGCGGCGGCCAGTTCGGTCTGGCGTACGACGTGGTCGCGCAGGTAGAGCGCCTCGGGCAGGCCGCGGAAGCCGTGGGCGCGCTCGGCGACGCCGGGCACGGGCAGCAGCTTGTTGACGCTGCCCACGGTCAGCAGGAGCCGGTCGTAGCGCAGGGAGCCGCGGTCGCCCTCGGGGCCCGCGTACTCGACGCGCCGCCCGTCGAGGTCGATCGCGTCCACCTGCCCGAGGACCAGCCGCACGCGCGGCAGCGTGCCCATCAGGGACACCGTCACCCTGCGCGGTTCGAGGACGCCGGCCGCGACCTCGGGCAGGAGCGGCAGGTAGAGGAAGTGGTCGTGCGGGTTGACGAGCACGATCTCGGCGGCGCCGCGCGCCGTGCGGGACAGCTCTCGGGCGGCCTGGTAGCCGGCGAATCCGGCTCCGACGATGACGATCCGGGCTCGGCTGGTCACTCCCGCCTCCTGGGTTCCGGTTGCGTGGGTTCTCCGGGGGTCCGCGTTCTCCGGTTGTCCGCCGGGCAGCGCTCCAAACGGGGCCGGCCGGGTGCCGTGGCCCGGAAGCACCGGACCGGCCCGGCCGCACCCGGCTGCAAGTCGCCTATTCCGGTCGTATACAGAACTGCACGATTGTGCAGTGGTTCGCGGCGTGACGCTCCCGGGCGCGGCCCGCCGGGCAAGCACTGGACAGGCCCTTGGACGGGCACGGGACGAGCGAGGGGCCGGGCATACCGTGGTGAGCGACGAATACATCAGCTGGCGCAATCATTTCCTGCTGCTCCTCGACCGCATCCCGACCCCGATCGCGGTCTGCCGGCCGGACGGCGAGGTCACGGTCGCGAACCCGGCCATGGCCGCCGAGTGGGGCACGTCCCCGGGCCGGCTGCGCGGCCGGAACCTGCACGAGCTGTTCCGGCCCCGCCTGCCGGGCCGGCTCGACCGGCACATCGAGGCGCTGCGGCTCGGCCGCCGGCCGCGTCACCCGATCGAGGTGCGCTGGATGGCGGGCGCGGGCGGCGTCGAACGGGAGGGCGAGCTGCTCGTGGACCCGGTCGGCGACGGCTTCCCGCCGAGCCCGATGCTGCTCGCGGTGCTCCGGGTACGGGCCGCCGCGGCCGAGACGATCCCCCGCCCGGCGGAGCCGGTCGCCGAGGTCAGCGTCGTGGAGGGGCACATCCTGGCGCTGGCGGCCGCGGGGGCGACGACGGCGGCCATCGGCAAGGCGGTCGGGCTGACGGTGGACGGGGTGAACTACCACCTGACCCGGCTCACCCGGCGCTGGCGCGTGCCCAACCGGACGGCGCTGGTGGCCAAGGCGTACGTCCTCGGAGTGCTGTCGACGCGGGAGTGGCCGCCCGCCGCGTTCCCTCAGCGCACCCGCGGCGGCGCGTGCCGCAGCACGCAGTCTCCGCACGTCCCGCCGGGCGGCACGCGGTAGTAGAGGCAGCAGGTGCTGCGCACGAACGACGGCGCGGCGTCCGGCGGGCCGTCCGTGGCGAGGGTGCCGGTGCCGCGCAGGACCGGGTCGGCGAGGACGGCGCGGGTGAGGGCGGTCGCACGGGCGGCGTCCTGCGGCCGGCCCTGTTCGCGGCACCAGGCGTGCAGCACCCGCAGGGAGCCGGCGAGCGAGGAGGCGGCGTTGCCCCACAGGAGGCGGCCGGAGACCGCGACGACCTCGCGCGTGGT
Source organism: Streptomyces sp. URMC 127 (assembly GCF_051386535.1). Taxonomy (NCBI): domain Bacteria; kingdom Bacillati; phylum Actinomycetota; class Actinomycetes; order Kitasatosporales; family Streptomycetaceae; genus Streptomyces; species Streptomyces sp. URMC 127. The sequence continues at coordinate 13,334 of NZ_JBPQTW010000106.1, read as the reverse complement.
GCGGTGCAGCTCCGCCAGCGGGCCGTGCAGAACGTGCTCGCGGATCAGCCCGGCGAGCGCACTGTCCGCGAACCCGCTGCCCGCAACCCCACTGGCCGTGACCCCGCCGCCCACGACCCCACCGTCCGCGGCGTGCTGCGGGGCTCCGGGCCGCGGAAAGGCCTCGGGCCGCGGGAGCCACAGGTCCTCCGGCGCGGTGCGGGCCGGGTGCCAGCGCAGCCGCTCACCGGCGAGGCAGGGCACCTCTCCGGTGAGCACGGCCGAGCCCAGGGCGACCGACAGGAGCCGCCCCGCGATGCCCTGGTAGGCGACGGACGCGGCCACGCGCCGGTCCTGCGTGCCCAGCCGCTCCGCGACGGTCTCCACGCGGGCCCGCACGATCCGCCCGTCGAGCAGCGGCCCGTATTCCGCGGCGCCCGCGGGCGCCCCTCCGGTCCGCAGGGCGAAGAACGGTCCCACGGACGCGAGTTCGGTCAGGCGCATGGAGTGATGATCCCATTCCGCGGTGCGGGGACATACACTCGGCTCCGAGCCCCACCACGCGCCCCCGGAGTCCCCCCATGCACGACCCCTACGTCCGGGTCCGCGGTGCCCGCGAGCACAACCTCAAGGCCGTCGACGTCGACATCCCCCGCGACGCGCTCGTCGTCTTCGCCGGGGTCTCCGGCTCCGGCAAGAGCAGCCTCGCCTTCGGCACCGTCTACGCCGAGGCCCAGCGCCGCTACTTCGAGTCCGTCGCCCCGTACGCGCGCCGGCTGATCCACCAGGTCGGCGCGCCGAAGGTCGAGGAGATCACCGGCCTGCCGCCGGCCGTCGCGCTGGAGCAGCGCCGCTCCGCGCCCACCTCGCGCTCCTCCGTCGGCACGGTCACCACGCTGTCGAACTCCCTGCGCATGCTCTTCTCCCGCGCGGGCGACTACCCCGCGGGCGCCGGGCGCCTGGATTCCGACGCGTTCTCGCCGAACACCGCCGCCGGCGCCTGCCCGGAGTGCCACGGCCTCGGCGTGGTGCACCGGGTCACCGAGGAGTCGCTCGTCCCCGACCCCTCGCTGTCGATCCGCGAGGGCGCGATCGCCGCCTGGCCGGGCGCCTGGCAGGGGAAGAACCTCCGGGACATCCTCGACGCCCTCGGCCACGACGTCGACCGGCCCTGGCGGGAGCTGCCGCAGGCCGACCGCGACTGGATCCTCTTCACCGACGAGCAGCCGGTCGTCACCGTCCATCCCGTGCGGGACGCCGAGCGCATCCAGCGCCCGTACCGGGGCACGTACATGAGCGCCCGCCGCTACGTCCTGCACACCGTCGCCGACTCCAAGAGCGCCGCGCTGCGCGCCCGCGCCGAGCGGCACCTGGTCAGCGCCGCCTGCCCGGCCTGCGGCGGCAGGCGGCTGCGCCCGGAGGCGCTCGCCGTCACCTTCGCGGGGCGGGACATCGCCGCGCTCGCCGCCCTGCCGCTGTCCGTCCTCGCGGAGACGCTCCGCCCCGCCTGCGACGGCGACGGCGCCGCGGCGACCCTCGCCCGGGACCTCGTCGCCCGCATCGAGGTCCTCACCGAGCTCGGGCTCGGCTACCTCGCCACGGACCGGCCCACCCCGACCCTCTCCGCGGGCGAGCTGCAGCGGCTGCGGCTCGCGACCCAGCTGCGCTCGGGCCTCTTCGGCGTCGTGTACGTGCTGGACGAGCCCTCCGCGGGCCTGCACCCCGCCGACAGCGCGGCGCTCCTGACCGTCCTCGACCGGCTCAAGGGCGCGGGCAACTCCCTCTTCCTCGTCGAGCACCACATGGACGTCGTGCGCCGCGCCGACTGGATCGTCGAGGTCGGCCCGGGGGCCGGGGAGCACGGCGGGCAGGTCCTCTACAGCGGCCCGGTCGGCGGCCTCGCCGGCGTCGCGGAATCCGCGACCCGCCGCTTCGTCTTCTCCGAGGAGCCCCCCGCGCCCCGCACGCCCCGCACGCCCTCCGGTGCGGTGCGGCTGCGCGGCGTCACCCGGCACAACCTGCGCGGCCTCGACGCCGAGTTCCCGCTCGGTGTGTTCACCGCGGTCACGGGCGTGTCCGGCTCCGGCAAGTCCACGCTCGTCGGGCAGGTCCTCGCCGGCGCCGTCGCCGCCCACCTGGAGGGCGGCGCACCGGAGTTCCCGGCCGAGGGGCTGACCGCCGTCGACCGCCTGGTGCGCGTCGACCAGAAGCCGATCGGGCGCACGCCGCGCTCCAACCTCGCCACGTACACGGGCCTCTTCGACGCCGTGCGCAAGGTCTTCGCCGCGACGGACGGCGCCCGCGAGCGCGGGTACACCGCGGGCCGGTTCTCCTTCAACGTCGCCGGCGGCCGCTGCGAGGCCTGCCAGGGCGAGGGTTTCGTGGCCGTCGAGCTGCTCTTCCTGCCCGGTTCGTACGCCCCGTGCGAGGCGTGCGGCGGAGCGCGCTACAACGCGGAGACGCTGGAGATCACCTACCGGGGCGCGAACATCGCCGAGGTCCTCGGCATGACCGTCGACGCCGCCGCGGAGTTCCTCGCCGGCGTGCCCGCCGCGCGCCGCGGCCTGCGCACCCTCCAGGACGTCGGCCTCGGCTACCTGCGCCTGGGACAGCCCGCCACCGAGCTCTCCGGCGGCGAGGCGCAGCGCATCAAGCTCGCCACGGAGCTCCAGCGCACCCACCGCGGCCACACCCTCTACGTCCTGGACGAGCCCACCACCGGACTGCACCCGGCCGACACGGAACTGCTCATGCGCCAGTTGCACGGCCTGGTCGACGCCGGCAACATGGTCGTCGTGGTGGAGCACGACATGACGGTCGCCGCGGGTGCGGACCACGTCCTGGACCTGGGGCCCGGCGGCGGCGACGCGGGCGGCCGCGTGGTGGCGGCCGGGGCGCCGCGCGAAGTGGCCGGGGCGGCCGGGAGCGTGACGGCGCGCTATCTGGCGCAGGCCCTGGGAGACCTCTGATCGGCGGATCCGCGCGCCGCGGAAGGCCTGGCGGGCCGACCGCGTACGGCGTGAAGGCGCCCGCCGGCGACGGCTGCTGATCCCGCGTCCCGAGGTGCCCCGAGGCATCCCGAGAAGCGACAGCGGACAGGCCGCCTCCGCCCGCAGCGCAGCGCCCCACGCCCTCTGGACGCGCCCGCCCCCTCCCCCGTTACGCTCGGAGCATGACCCACGCCCTGGTCATCGGCGGCGGCATCGCCGGGCCCGTCACCGCGATGGCGCTGCGGCGCGCCGGCATCGACGCGACCGTCCACGAGGCGCATCCGACCGGCGCGGACCACCTCGGGGCGTTCCTCGTCCTCTTCGCCAACGGCCTGGCGGCGCTGCGCGCCGTCGGCGCCGACGAGCCGGTCCTCGCGTGTTCCTTCCCGGCGGACACCGTGGAGTTCCTCGGCCCCACGGGTGCACGGCTCGGCGCGCGGCCCCTGACGGGCGCGGGCGGCGACGGCCTGAGCCCGCGCACCCTGCAGCGGGCCGCCCTCTACCGGGCGCTGCGCGACGAGGCCGTCCGCCGGGGCGTCCGCGTCGCGTACGGCAAGCGCCTCGTGGACGCGACGACCGGCCCGGACGGCGTCGTGGCGTACTTCGCGGACGGCACCCGCGCGGAGGGCGACGTGCTCATCGGCGCCGACGGCATCCACTCCCGCACGCGCACCCTCCTCGACCCGGCGGCGCCCCCGCCGCGCCACACCGGCCAGCTCACGGTCTGCGGCCGCACCCGGGAGGCGGGCCACGCCGTCCCGGAGCGCACGTACCGGATGGTGTACGGGCAGCGCGCCTTCTTCGGCTGCACGCGCGCGCCCGACGGCACCACGTACTGGTTCGCGAACATCCCCGCGCCCGAACAGCCCCGCGCCGCTCTCGCCGCGATCCGCCCCGCCGGCTGGCGGGAGCGCGTCCTGGAGGCCTTCGCCGGGGACCGCACGCCCGTCACCGGGCTCGTCGCCGCCACCGGGGACGCCGTCGTCGGTGTGAACGCCTACGACATCCCCACGCTCCCCGTCTGGCACGGCGAGCGCGCGGTCCTCGTCGGCGACGCCGTGCACGCCACCGCGCCCAACGCCGCGCAGGGCGCATCAATGGCCATCGAGGACGGCGTCGTCCTCGCCCGCTGCCTGCGCGACCTGCCCGGACCGGCGGAGGCCTTCGCGGCGTACGAACGGCTGCGGCGCGAGCGCGTGGAGCGCGTGGTGGCGCTGAGCGCGACCATGGCGGGGCGGATCGCCGGCCCGCCAGGCGAGCGGCGGACCCCCGCGAGCTCCGACGGCGCCGACGACTGGCTGACGTCGTACCGCGTCGAATGGGACGCCCCCGTCGGCTGACCGCACCCGCGCTCACGTCCGCGGGCCGGCCGGACGGCGGCATGTACGGTACCGCCGGAGCGCGCCGTCGTGGCCGGTCGCCGCCGCGGCGGAAGAACGCGGCTGCCCCGCGCGCCACCCCGGTTGCGTGCGCCCGCTTGCCGAAGGCGGTGGCCGCGGCAGACTGGAGCCATGCCGGAGCTGCCGGAGGTCGAGGCCCTCGCCGGATTCCTCACCGGGCACCTCGTCGGCCGTACGGTCGAGCGCGTGCTGCCCGTGGCCGTGAGCGTCCTCAAGACCTACGACCCGCCGCTCACGGCCCTGGAGGGCCGCGAGGTGACCGGCGTGCGCCGCCACGGCAAGTTCCTGGCCCTCTCCACCGGCGGCGGCCCGCACCTCGTCGTCCACCTGGCCCGCGCGGGCTGGCTGCGCTGGCAGGAGACCCTGCCCGGCACCCCGCCGCGGCCCGGCAAGGGCCCGCTCGCGCTGCGGGTGCGGCTCGCCGGGGGCGGCGGCTTCGACCTCACGGAGGCGGGCACCCAGAAGCGGCTGGCCGCCTACTGCGTGCACGACGTCTCCGACGTGCCGGGCGTCGCCCGGCTCGGCCCCGACCCGCTCTCCCCGGACTTCACCCTCGACGCCTTCGCGGCGCTGCTGCGCGGGGAGCGGCGGCAGCTCAAGGGCGTCCTGCGCGACCAGGCCGTCATCGCCGGCATCGGCAACGCCTACTCGGACGAGATCCTGCACGCGGCCCGCATGTCCCCCTTCAAGCTCGCGGCGAGCCTGACGGAGGACGAGACGGCCGCCCTGTACGGGGCGCTGCGCACGGTGCTGCACGAGGCGGTGGAGCGGGCGCGGGGGCACGCCGCGGGCGAGCTGAAGGCGGAGAAGAAGAGCGGGCTGCGGGTGCACGGCCGCACGGGGCAGCCGTGCCCGGTGTGCGGCGACACCGTGCGCGAGGTGTCCTTCAGCGACTCGTCGCTGCAGTACTGCCCGACGTGCCAGACGGGCGGCAAGCCGCTCGCCGACCGGCGTCTTTCCCGTCTGCTGAAGTAACGCTTACGGAAGGCAGCATTCCGCCGTGTGACGGTGTGCCGCAGGCACACTTCTTCCGCCGCCGCGGCGAGCAAGCACGACGCAACCGGCCCGGCGGTGCCGCACCTCCCCCGGCCCATTAATCCCGCGGAATCCCCCGCGCATCCGCGTGCCGCAGCTCCGAGTGCTTGTACGAGTAGGCGAAGTACACCACCAGCCCCACCGCGAACCACACCGCGAACCGTACCCACGTCTGCCACGCGAGGTACGTGATCAGCCAGATCGACGCCGCGACCCCGACCCCCGGCACCACGGGCACCCACGGGCAGCGGAAGGAGCGCGGCAGCTCCGGCCGGCGGTAGCGGAGCACGATCACCGCCGTGCACACGACCGCGAAGGCCAGCAGGATGCCGATGTTGGTCAGCTCCGCGGCCTCCCCGATGGGGACGAGGCCCGCGATGGCCGCCGACGCCGCCCCCACGATCCAGGTCACGCGCGTGGGCACGTGCCGCGTCGGGTGCGTCTTCGCGAACCACTTCGGCAGCAGGCCGTCCCGGCTCATGGCGAACCAGACCCGGGTCACGCCCAGCATGAAGGTGAACATGACGGTGAGGATGCCGATGATCGCGCCCACCGCGATGACGTCCGCGATCCCGCCGAGCCCCACGGACTTGAAGGCGGTGGAGAAGCCGCTGGCCTTGTCGATGTCCTTGTAGTTCTGCATGCCGGTCAGCACCAGGCAGGCCAGCACGTACAGCACCATCGAGATCGCCAGCGAGTACAGGATCGCCCGCGGCATGTGGCGCTGTGCGTCCCGGGACTCCTCGGCGGCCGTGGACATCGCGTCGTAGCCGAAGACCGCGAAGAAGACCGTGGCCGCGCCCGTGAACGCGCCGCTGACGCCGAAGGGGAAGAAGGGGGTGTAGTTGCCCGAGTTGATGTGGAAGAACCCCACGGAGATCACCAGCAGCACCACGACGACCTTCAGGACCACGACCACGGTCTCGAAGCGGGCCGCGCTCCTGATGCCCATGTTCAGCAGCCAGGCGATCAGCAGGCACAGCAGCGCCGCGAACAGGTCCACGCGGTGCCCCGTGCCGGTGCCCGGCGCGCCGAGCATCCACGCCGGCAGCTCGGCGTGCGCCTCGCCGAGCAGGAAGTTGATGTACCCGGAGATGCCGATGGCCACCACGGAGACGATCGCCGTGTATTCGAGCAGCAGGTCCCAGCCGATGAACCAGCCGGCGATCTCGCCGAGGACCGCGTAGCCGTACGTGTACGCCGACCCGGCCCGCGGGATCAGGCCGGCGAACTCCGCGTACGAGAACGCGGCCGCCGCGCTCGCGACGCCCGCGATGAGGAAGGAGACGAGCACGGCCGGCCCGGCGACGCCGTTGGCGATGGTGCCCGCGAGGCTGAAGATGCCCGCGCCGATGATGCCGCCGACCCCGATCGCCGTGAGCTGCCACAGGCCCAGGGCCCGGGACAGGTGCTCGCCGTGCGCCTCGGCCTCCTCCGCCTCCTCGATCGTCTCGATCGGCTTGCGGCGCAGAACGCCCTGTCCCGTCCGGAGCCCGGCCATGTCATGTCCTCTCGTCGGCGCTGACGGCGGATCATCGCGGTCATCATGGACCGCGGGGGGCGGCGACGGAAGGCGCCGCCCCGCGCCGGCGGGCAGGGTTCAGCCGATGGCGGGTGCCACGGCGGCGGCTTGCGTGCCCCACTCCGAGGGGGCGTCGCCGACCGTGAAGTCCAGCCTGCCGCCGTCCGTGATCTGCCGCGAGGTCACATACGTCCGGCCGTAGCGCTCGCCGTCGAGCCGCACCGACTGCACGTAGCGGTCGCGGTCCGAGGTGCCGGGGGCGGTCACGGTGAACCGGCCGCCGCCGAGGTCGACGTCGACCCGGTCGAACACCGGTGTGCTGAGCCCCCACACGTCCGCACCGGGCTGCACGGGGAACACACCGATGGCGGAGAGCACCATCCACGCGGACATCGTGCCCAGGTCGTCGTTGCCGGTCATGCCGGTCGGCCCGTCGGTGAAGAGGGTGAGCGCGGCGTGCACCACGTCCGTCGTCTTCCAGGGCTGCCCGGTCGACAGGTAGGTGTACGGGGCGATCAGGTCGGGCTCGTTCTGCGGGTTGTACTTGTCGGCGTTGTAGTAGTCGTACGGGCCGTGGACCCACACCTCGCGGGCCGTGCGCGCGGGGTCGCGCACCAGCCGGTCGTAGGCGAAGAAGGAGTCGAGCCGGGTGTTCGCCCGCGCCTTGCCGCCGATGAGGTCCACCATCCCCGGCAGGTCCTGCGGCACGAGCCACTGGTACTGCCACGCGGTGCCCTCGTGGAAGCAGATGCTCTTCGCCGGGTCGGCCGGGCCGGTGAACGCGCCGTCGGCGCCGCGGGCCCGGAAGAAGCCCGTCTGCGGGTCGAAGACGTTGCGGTAGTTCCGGGAGCGGGCCGCGTACCGCTCGGCGTCCGCGCGGTGGCCCAGCGACCGGGCCATCTTCGCGAGCATGCCGTCGGCCAGCGCGTACTCCAGCGTCGCCGAACCGCCCTGGTGCAGGTCGGAGTCGCCCGGCTTGTCCTTGGGCCGGGAGGGCGTGCAGGGCACGTAACCGTCCTTGAGGTAACGGTCGTTGCCGTTGCGGCCGACGTACGGGGAGTCCTTGGCCGGCACGCCGTCGGCGTTCCGCTTCAGCGCCCGGTACGCCTCCTCCTCGTGGCCCTTGAGCAGCCCGTGCTGGTAGGCGTTGGTGAGGAAGGGGGTCACCGGGTCGCCGGTCATGATGTTCGTCTCGACCGTGCCGTAGCCCCACTTGGGCAGCCAGCCGCCGTCCGCCTCCACCCGCAGCACCGACAGCGCCATGTCCCGCGACTCCTCCGGCGCGAGCAGCGCGAGCAGCTGCGCCTGGGTGCGGTAGGTGTCCCACAGCGACCAGTTCTGGTAGTAGGTGAAGCCGCGGGCGCGGTGGACGCGCTGGTCCCAGCCGGTGTAGCGGCCGTCGGCGTCGCTGCCCGTGTTCGGCGCCAGGAAGGCGCGGTAGAGCGAGGAGTAGAAGGTGCGGCGCAGCGCCTCCGGGCCGCCCTGGACGCGCACGGCTCCCAGGCGGCGCTCCCACGCGTCGCGCGCGGCGCGGGCCGTGCGGTCGAATCCGTCGTCTCCGTCGTCCTCCGCGCGCAGGTTGCCGGCCGCGCCGGCCGCGTCGACGTAGCTGACGGCGGTGGTGGCCTCGACGGTGCGGTCGCGGGTGGTGTCGAAGCGCACCCAGGCGCCGTTGCGGCCGGCCGAGACGGACTTCCGGGTGCCCTCGGAGACCTGGTCGCCGTTCCAGGTGCCGAAGGCGGTGAAGGGCCGGTCGAAGCGCGTGATCGTGTACACCGTGTACGGGCGGGTGTCCTGGCAGAAGCCGCGGCCGGTGATGGCGGAGCGGACGGTCCGGGAGTCGAGGACCTCGACGGTCGTCGAGACCGTGCGGTGCAGCGACTGCCCGGTGTTGAGCAGGACGTTGGCCTTGCCGGTGGCGGGGAAGGTGTAGCGCTGGTGGCCGGTGCGGCGGCCCGCGGTGAGCTCGGCGGTGATGCCGCCGTAGGAGGAGAGGCGGACCCGGTAGTAGCCGGGGCGGGCGGTCTCGTCGCGGTGGCTGAACTGTGCCGCGTAACGGGCGTTGTCGGTCTGCTGCACGTCGCCCGTGGTGGGCAGCACGGGCAGGTCGCCGCCGATCCGGCAGCCCACGCCGGACAGGTGCACGGTGCTGAAGCCGCGGATGCGGTCGTGCTTGTAGTCGTAGCCCGTGCTGTGGCCGGTGTCGGGGGAGAGCTGCACCATGCCGAACGGCACGGCGGCGCCGGGGAAGGTGTTCCCCTCGTTCTGGGTGCCGATGAAGGGGTTCACCAGGCCGGTGAGCCCGCCGGCCGCCGCGGCCGGAGCGGGGGCGGTGAGCGAGATCCCGCCCGCTGCCGCCGCCAGTGCGAGTGCGGCCGCGCCGGTGCGCGAGCGCAGGTGTCCGGTCCATCTCATCGTCCACGCCCCTCGGGTGACGCCACGCAGGATGCCGACATCGTTGTCAGCGCCGAGGGTAGCGAGTGGTTGACGTGCTGTCATGATGCCCCGCGCGGCAGGTGTGGCGACGGACGCCCCCGGCGGCACGGGACCGGTGCGGCTCGTGCGTCAGCCGTGCGTCCCGAGGGCGCGGTTCCGGCGCAGCGGCGCCGGGCCGCGCGGGCTTCGCCGAGCCCCGTGTGTGCGGGCGGCCCCGGGGGCTCCTCCACGGCCCCGGCCCGGACAAACCGCCGCAGCCGCACCGCCGCGCGCGGCCCGGGCGCATTCCGCCACGGTCCCTTGACGGCTCACGTGTTACGTATAACGATCATCGGGTGACCCCACCCACGAGAGCGTCAGCACCGACCAGGGCCCTGCGGCCGGAGCCTTCGGCGGACGGGGAGGACTCCCCGTGAGCTACGCGGACCTGCTGCGCGGCCCCCATGTGACCCGGCTGCTGCTGGGCACGCTCGTCGGGCGGCTGCCGAGCGCGATGGCCGCCGTCGCCGTCCCGCTGGCACTCCGTCAGGCGGGGGCGTCCTACGGCTTCGTGGGCGTGGCCGTCGGGGCGTTCGCGGTCGCCTCCGCCGTCGGCGGGCCGCTGCTGGGCAGGCTCGTCGACCGGGTGGGCCAGCCGCGCGTCCTGCTGCCGACGGCCCTCGTGGCGGCCGTGGGGTTCGTCGTCGTGGCCGTCGCGCCCGGCAGCACGGCGGCCGTCCTGGGCGGGGTCGTGCTCGCCGGCGCCGCGACCCCTCCCCTGGAGCCCTGCCTGCGGGCCCTGTGGCCCGACATCGTCGCGCCCGGACGGCTGGAGTCGGCGTACGCGCTGGATTCCGCTTCCCAGGAACTGGTCTTCGTCGGCGGGCCTCTGGTGGTCGCCGGCGGCGTGGCGGTCGCCTCGCCCGCGGCGGCGCTGTGGGCGGGGGCGCTCCTGGGCATCGCCGGCGTGCTCGTTGTCGCCACGGCTCCGCCCGCCCGCGCCTGGAAGGCGCCCGCCCGGCCAGCCGACTGGCTGGGGCCGCTGCGCAGCCGCGGTCTGGTCGTCCTCATCACGGGCCTCACGGGCGTGGGCATCGCCATCGGCACGCTCAATGTCCTCGTGGTCTCCTACGCGGAGGGGCACCGGCTGCCCGGTGGCGCTCCGACGCTGCTCGCGCTCAACGCCCTCGGCGCGCTCACCGGCGGGCTGGCCTACGGGGCGGTGCGGCACTGGCGGGTGGCGCCACCGCGCCGGACGCTGCTGATGATGCTCGGCCTGACGGCGGGGTACGGGCTGCTGTGCCTGCTGCCCGCCCCGCCGTACATGGCCTGCCTGATGCTCTTCACCGGCCTGTTCCTCGCGCCCGTCCTCACGATCGTGTTCGTACTGGTGGGCGACCTCGCGCCGGCGGGCACGGTCACCGAGGCGTTCGCCTGGCTGGTGACGCTCATGACCGCGGGCGTGGCACTCGGCTCGGCCGTCACCGGCACGGTCCTGGAACAGGCCGGCGCGACGTGGGCCGCGTCCTGCGGCGTCCTGGGACTCGCGGCGGGCACGCTGGTGATCCTGGCGGGGCAGGCGCAGCTGGTGCCGGCACCAGCGGGGAAGGAATCCGAAGCAGTGGAGGAAGCGGCCACCAGGACAGCGTGACCACGGCCCGCCCCGCCCGAAAGCCCGCGACCGCGGCCCCGCCGGCCTCGCCGGACGGCGGTTCGTTCACCCACTGCTGGGCCGCGGCGAGGTCGGTCGGACGGGCTCCGTCAAGCCGTTCGCCGGCTGCCCGAAGGGCCGTACCGGGAAGATGGCGACGCCCCGCTCCTCGACGTGCTGGACCTCCACTGCGCCGCCCGGGCATTCCTCTGACGAGACCACGAAAACAGGAGAGACGTGTTCGCCATGCGACCGGCCACGGCCGCCGACATCCCCGCCGTGGAAACCATGATCCTCGCCCGCTCGGCATGGCTGGAGGACCGGGGCCTGCCGAGCTGGCGGAAGAGCGCCGCCGACCTCGCCGGTCAGTCCGCGAACCCCGGCGGCGACGTATGGGTCCTCGCCGATGACGACGCCGGGAGGATCATCGGCTTCATCGCCGTGCAGGATCAGACGCCACCATGGGGCTGGACGGACAGGGAACTGGCCGAGCCGGCGCACTACCTGTACTCCAGCGTCACTGATCCCGCATACCGCCAGTACAAGCCCGGAACGGCCATGGGCCTGTGGGCCGTGGACCGCGCCGCCGCCGTGGGCAAGACCTGGGTCCGCCGCGGCTGCAACTTCTCCGAGCTGGTCGCCTACAACGAAAGCCAGGGCTTCAAGCTCGTCCACGAAGTCCGGCGCACCAACTCCCGCGTCTACCTCATGGCCCGCAACGCCGAGCCCGTCAAGGACCTTCACGAGCGCTTCGCCGTTCTCCCTGGTTGATGCGAGGCCCAGTCTCCCCGCTGTGTGCGGAGGAGACGGGGCCGGACCGTGTCGTGACCGGACCCCGTCGGTCCTCGTCCTCCGGGCGGAAGCCGGTCTTCAGCTCTCGGCCGGTGCCGCCGTGCGCGCCGCCCAGCGCTGTTCGACCTTGCCGAAGCGCCAGTAGCCGAGGGCGGCCGCCCAGACCACGACGAAGAGGCCGACGATGACGAAGCCGACGTTGTCGAGGTTCAGGCCGGCGATCCAGCCGGTCACCGCGTCGTCCAGGCCCAGCTTCTCGTGCAGGACGCCGACGAGTTCGATGGTGCCGATGAGGAAGGCGACGGCGATGGACAGGCCGGTGATGGTGAGGTTGTAGTAGACCTTGCGGACGGGGTTGGAGAACGCCCACTGGTAGGCGAAGTTCATGAACGTGCCGTCGAGGGTGTCGAAGAGGCTCATGCCCGCGGCGAACAGCAGCGGCAGGCACACGATCGCGTACCAGGGCAGGCCCGCGGCGGCGCCGCTGCCCGCCATGACCATCAGCGTGACCTCGGTGGCCGTGTCGAAGCCGAGGCCGAAGAGGAAGCCCAGCGGGTACATCTGCCCCGGCCGGGTGATCGAGCGGGTGAAGCGGCCGAGGATGCGGTTCATGAAGCCCCGCGAGTCCAGGTGCGCTTCCAGCTCGGCCTCGTCGTAGCGACCCTCGCGCATCGCGCGGAAGATCCGCAGGATGCCGGCGAGGGCGACGAGGTTGAGCGCGGCGATGAGGTAGAGGAAGCCGCCGGAGACCGTGGTGCCGACGACGCCGAGCGTCTGGTGGGCCGTGGACTCCTCGTCCATCAGCTTCCCGGCGAGCTGCGTGCCGCCGGCCACCAGGGCGGCCGTCGCCACGACGACGCTGGAGTGGCCGAGGGCGAACCAGAAGCCGACGGAGACCGGGCGCTTGCCGTCGGCCATCAGCTTGCGGGTGGTGTTGTCGATGGCGGCGATGTGGTCGGCGTCGAAGGCGTGCCGCATGCCGAGGGTGTAGGCGGTGATGCCGAGGCCGACACCGTAGACCTTGGAGCCGACGGTGTAGTGGTTCGGGACGACGAGCAGGTAGAGCACGCCGAACGCGACGACGTGCAGCGCGGCGATGACGGCCAGCAGGCCGGCGGTCCGCACGGTGTCCTGGCGGCGCCAGCGGAAGGCGGGCGCGGTGGCGCCGGGGGAATCGGTGGGTCGGGACATAAGGGTTGAACGCTCCAGCACCTCGTGGACCATCTGTGAGATGCCGTGGCCGGTCTCCTGGCTTACGGGTCCCTGCGCGCCCGTCCCCGCCTTCCCGGCAGCCGGCTGCGGCCAGTGGCTTCCGCGCGCCCGTGGGGCCGGCGCGCGGATCGGGACGGTCACTCCCCGATCACAGTGGCGAGGGCCGCTCCGGACTGGGACCTGGACGGTCCGTCACCGGTCTTCCCGAACACCACGGCCGGGTCACTTTAGCGCCCGGGGGAGGCTGAAGCGAAGCCTCTGCAACTGCGAAGAGTTTGCAGCCGCCCACGATGGCAGCGCCCCCGCCCCGGTCACCCCCTCCGCGAGCCGTCCAGCGC
>NZ_JBPQTW010000105.1:0-23414 GCF_051386535.1 Streptomyces sp. URMC 127 | reverse complement strand
GGTGAAGGAGACAAAGGGGCTCCTCGGAAGGGGGAGATTCGGGTGGGGGGCGGCGCGCGTCCCGGACTAAAGCCGGACTAAAGGAGGGTGCGCAGAGAGCGGTCGCGGACCATCAGCGCCGCCTGCTTGTCGGGGAGGTCGACTTCCGCCATCAGCCGGAAGCCCGCGCTCAGGAACGCGGAGACGCACGGGGTGTTGCGCAGGTCCGGTTCGGCGACGACGCGGCCGCAGGACGGCCGGTGCTCCAGGACGAGGTCGGCGACGGTACGCAGCAGGCGGGTGCCCAGGCCGCGGCCCCGGTCGGCGACCTTGCCGATCAGGAGGTGGATCCCGGTGTCGTGCGGACGGGCCGGGTAGTGGCGCGCGAGGGGATCGAGGTCGGCGCGGTAGACCTCCCAGTAGCTCATCGGCACGCCGTCGAGGACTCCGAGGCAGGGGATGCTGCGCCCGTCGCCGCCGGTCTGGGCGCGCAGGTGGGCCTCGGTGACGCTCTCGGGGCCGCCCAGCTTCCAGAAGGCCGCGACGGCCGGGTCGTTCATCCAGCGGGTGATGAGCCGCAGGTCGCGCTCCACGCGGACCGGTACGAGCTGGAAGGTGCCGGCACCGGTGTCGGCGGGACCCCAGTCGGGGAGCGAGTCGAGAAGGTCGGAGCCCGGGCCGATGGCCGCGGCGGGCCCGCGGCCCGCCGTGATCGCGGCCGGCTCCGGCGCGCCGTGGTCGAGCAGGTCGATGAGCTCTTCGGAGAGCTTCAGTTCGAGGGTGGTCTCGTTGTCGGTCGGGGGACCGGCACCGTCGCCGGCGCAGGCTCTGTCGTCGGGCCCGGCGCCGGGATTTGGTCCGGCGAATCCGTCGGAGTTCGGGCCGGGGCCGGGGAAGGCGCCGAGGTCGGGACCGGCGCCCGGGCTCGTGCTGGGGTCGGTGGGCGGCACGGAGACGCACTCCTCTCGGAGGATCCCCTCGGTTCAGGGATCCCGTGGGCCCTGCGGGGCCCGTGTCCTCAAGGGCCCCGTTCGCCCGGGGCCGGGGCTCGCGCCGGTCATCGGGCCGACGTGACCAGGGGGTTGGCGATGGTGACGTAGACGGACTGGGTGTCGACCGGGCCGACGAGCTCGTCGAGCCCCCGCAGCCTGGTCAGCATGTTGGCCTTGCAGCGCAGCGTGGGCGCTTCGAGGAGGCGGGCGGGCAGGGACGAGCGGACGGCGGCGGGGCCGGCGGCGGCCTCCCTGAGGAAGCGGCGCAGCGCTGCCAGCAGGAGCTGTTCGTCGGCCAGGCGCTGCGCGCCGAACGCTCCGATGAGGCCGAGGATGTTGTTGATGCCGAGGTAGTAGGTGAACCTCTCGTCGGTGACCTCGTCGGAGACGAAGGTGTCGCTTGCGGTGCCGATGCCGGGCAGCCGCCGTTCGAGGGCGTCCCGGTGGGAGGCGCGGAAGTAGTAGCCCTGGTTGTCGCGGTAGCGGCCGCCCACGGGCCAGCCGTCCCGGTCGAGGAGGACGAGAGTGTTCTGCTGGTGGGCCTCCAGGGCGATGCCGGCCTCCCCGTCCAGCCAGAGCACGGGGCGCACGACCGCCTCCAGATAGCGCAGGAACCACTCCGCGGAGACGGCGCCCGCCGGACGGCCGGTCGTCTGCGCGAGGCGGGCCACGATGTGCGCGAGGCGAGAGCGCATGGGGAGGGCCGGGGCGGCGGGCTCCTCCGGCTTCTCAGGCTCCCCCGGCTGCCAGGACTCTCCTTGCTGACCGAACTCCACGGCACCCCCGGGGCATTCGTGCGCCGCGACGGGCCACGGGCGGGGCGAGACGAGCCCCGCGAGGCAGACGGCGTCATCACCGGGGCCGAAGGGATTGTGCCGGATGACGGTGTCGAGGCCGCTCAGCGGCGTGCCGTCCGGGGCGTCGGCCGCGAGCCAGGCGGGGTCGCGGACGACGTCGAAGCCGAGACCGCCGGGGCAGGCCGCACGCCACTGCTCGGCGAGGCCGCTGCGCAGCAGGCGGTGCACCTCGACACCGCGGTGCAGCTCCTTGCGGAGGTTCTCCCGGCGGGAGTTGGTGATGCGCAGGCCGAGGGAGAGCTTGAGCATCGCGGGCGCGCCGGGCCGGTGCACGGTCCGAACGGAGGAGGTGGCGTACCAGGGCGCGCCGAGGGGGCCGAGGTCGTGGAGCAGGCCCGCGTCCAGGAGGTCCCGGACGCCGGGGCGGCCGCGGACGTCGCGGGCCTGCCAGGGGTGCAGCGGCAGCGCCACGGTGTCCTGGGGCAGGCGCAGCTCCGGGCCGGCGAGCCGGGCGACGAGGGTGGCGGCGTCGACGGGCCGGCCCCGTTCTGTCCACGCCGAGTCCGTGGCGAGGAGGGAGCGGTGGACGGCCAGCCAGTGCAGCGGGAAGGACCCGCGCAGCTCCGGAGAGTAGGCGCGGGCCTCAGTGCCGGAGAGGCCCTCGCGGCTCTTGGGCGTGGGGTGGAGGGGGTGGCCGAGGAGCAGGGACTGCTCGGCGTAGAGGAAGAGCTCGCCCGCGCCCGGGTCGGCGGGGCGGGCGCGCCGGTCGGCGAGGAAGACCGCGGTGCGGCGGGCGGAGTCCGCGACTCTGGCGACCAGTTCGGCCGTCTCGCCGGTGGCGGGGCAGCCGGCGCGAGCGGCGCGGTACGCCGCTTCCCGGCCGAGGAGGGCAGCGAGGGTGACGGCGTCGACGGCGGGGGCATCGTCCGGGGCGTCCGCCAGGGCCGGCGGGCCGAGGCGGTGCCAGCCGGCCGCCGACCAGTAGGTCACGGGCACCCGCAGGGCCGTCCCGCCGGCGGTGAGGGGCAGGTGGAGCGTGGAGCCGTCCGGCCGCGGGACGCCGGTCTCGCGGATCCAGCAGCGCAGCAGGTTCTCCACGGCGGCGGCATCGGCGGCGGCAACGGGATCGGGGTGCTCCAGCGGGTCGGGGGTGCGCGGGGCGCCGGGGATCTCGCCGCGCGGGGCACCGCCCTGGCGGGGGACGCCGGAGACCACGGCCTGTGCGTGGGCGGACGGTGCACGCCCCGGGCCGGGCTGCCCCTCCCGAACGGCCTCCCGCTCCATGCCGGACCCGTTCCCTGGAACGGCCCCACAC
This sequence comes from Streptomyces sp. URMC 127, assembly GCF_051386535.1. Taxonomy (NCBI): domain Bacteria; kingdom Bacillati; phylum Actinomycetota; class Actinomycetes; order Kitasatosporales; family Streptomycetaceae; genus Streptomyces; species Streptomyces sp. URMC 127. The sequence goes on along the minus strand of NZ_JBPQTW010000105.1, from coordinate 20,331 downwards.
TCCCCGCCAGGCTCTCTCCCCCGCAGGGCCTCACGCTCCCCGCCGGACTCTCTCCCCCGCGCGGCCTCGCACTCCCCGCCGGACTCGGCCCCCGGCGCACTCCCGCACTCCCGGCCGGGCGGTGCGCACCCCGGAGAGGGGGCCGGTACGGACGCCTGGGCTGACGAGGACGGCGTTTCGCGTTCCCGGCCGGTGGTGGAGGCACCGGCCCCGGTGGATGCGTTCATACGATGTACGGCGTGCACGTCACGGCGTCAGGCCGGGGATGCGGCGCCTGCCTCCTTCGGCGTGCTCGGGGTGGGGATGCCGGGGATGCGCGCACCGGGCCGGCAGGCCGCGGCGACGGCGTCGGCCAGCCGGTCGAGGACCGCCTCCGCCTGTTCGTCGGTGATGGTCAGGGGCGGCAGGAGACGGACGACGCAGGAGTGACGTCCGCCCAGCTCCACGATGAGGCCGCGGCGGAGGCACTCCTGCTGGACGGCCGCGGCGCGGGCGGGCGAGGCGGGCAGCGGACCGCCCGCGCCGGGAACACGCCCCGTGCCGGCCGGCAGGCCGGCCCCCGTGACCGGAGCGCCGCCCCCGCCGAGAACCTCGCAGGCCCCCGCACCCCGCTCCGGCTCCACGAACTCGATGCCGATCATGAGCCCGGCCCCGCGCACCTCGCCGATGCAGTCGTACGCCTCCGCCAGCGCCCCCAGCCGCTCCAGCATCCGCCGGCCGAGCGTGGCGGCGCGCCCTGCCAGGCCGTTCTCCCTCACATACCGCAGCGTCGCCGCTCCGGCGGCCATCGCGAGCTGGTTGCCGCGGAACGTGCCCGCGTGGTCGCCGGGCTGCCAGGCGTCGAGGGCGTCGCGGTAGACGATGGCGGCGAGCGGGAGGCTGCCGCCGATCGCCTTGGACAGCACCATGACGTCGGGCTCGACGCCGCTGTGCCCGACGGCCCAGAAGGCCCCCGTACGCCCCACACCCGTCTGCACCTCGTCGGCGATGAGGGGGATGGAGCGCGCCGCGGTCAGCTCGCGCATCCGGCGCAGCCAGCCCTCCGGGGCCGGGAGCACGCCGCCCTCGCCCTGCACGGGTTCGACGATCATCCCGGCCGGCCGGCGCACCCCGCTCTTGGGATCGTCGAGCAGGCTCTCCGTCAGGCGGGCGGCGAGCCGCGCGCCCTCCTGCCCGCCGACGCCGAACGGGCAGCGGTAGTCCTGCGGATAGGGCAGCCGGGTCACCCGGGCGCCCGACCCGCCGCCCGAGGCGGCGAGCGCGCCCTCCGTCATGCCGTGGTAGGCGCCGGTGAAGGCGAGCAGGCCGTCACGGCCCGTCGCGGTGCGGACGAGCTTGAAGGCGGCTTCCACGGCGTCGGTGCCGGCCGGGCTGCAGAACTGGATGCGGCCCGACGCGGCCAGCTCCCGCGGGAGCGTGGCGAACAGCTCCTCCGTGAAGGCGTCCTTGACCGGGGTGGCCAGGTCGAGCACGTGCAGGGGCGCGCCGGAGTCGAGCACGGAGCGGATGGCCTCCAGCACGACCGGGTGGTTGTGGCCCAGCGCGAGCGAGCCGGCCCCCGAGAGGCAGTCGAGATAGCGGCGTCCGTCGGCGCCCTCGATCGTCAGGCCCCGGGCGCGCACCGGCACGATGGGCAGCGACCGGGCATACGTACGCGCGGCCGATTCGCGGGACGACTGCCGCCGCAGAATGCCTTCGTACGCCGCGGCCGGCGATGCCGCCGGCGACGGTAGCTGGGTCAAGGCCACGGGCTCCGGCTCCTCCTGCTGCTGAACTCCGCACCGGCCGCCGGCCGGCACTCCCCCGTACGTACCAACGACGCCGCGCGCCACGGATCACGGCCCGCCGTCAAGATCCTTGCGAGGGGGAACCGAGGACCCGCCCGAACCCGTCTCCCATCGCACCGGCATAGTGGGGCCCGGCCTCCCCGCTGGGGCGGTGCATGACAACTCCACACCGTGGTCGCGCAATGCGGACACGTCCGAACAGATCGATCAGGGGGAACCCACTCCATGCCATCCATCCGCAGGCCGGCGCTGGCCGCGGCCGCACTGACGGCCGCGCTGGCGCTGACCGCCACCGCGTGCGGCCCGGCCGACGACGAAGCGGCGGGGAGCGACAAGCCCAGTGCGGCCGCCTCCCAGAAGGGCGACGACGGGGGCCTCGAGCTGCCCAAGAACCTCCCCAGCTCCCTCAAGGACCTGGAGAAGTGGAAGAACGGCGCCTGGAAGAACTGGGACAAGGAGCAGTGGCTGCGCGAGGCCCGCGACTTCGTCAACCCGATCATCAAGGACCACTGGAAGCCGGACACCATGAAGGACGCCCGGCCCGGTGACAAGACGCTCTCGACGCAGGGCGCCCCGGGCTCGGCGCCGGGTGCCTCCGGCGACCAGGGCGTGACCGACCCCGAGCCGCGGCCGGTGCAGGCGAAGTCGGTCGCCGTGCCGTACCACAACAACGCGGCGCCGGTCGGCAAGGTGTTCTTCGACAGCCCCGCGGGCCACATGGTCTGCTCGGCGACGGTCGTCAAGGACCCGGCACACCCGGGCAAGTCCAACCTCGTGTGGACCGCGGGTCACTGCGTGCACGCGGGCAAGAAGGGCGGCTGGTACCGCAACATCGCCTTCGTGCCGTCGTACAACGACAAGGGCCTGCCGGGCGCCCAGGTCAACAGCGCGCCGGTGCAGGACGTCGCACCGTACGGCGTGTGGTGGGCGGACTGGGCGCAGACGTCCTCCCAGTGGATCGCGCAGGGCGCCGAGACCGGTGGCGCGGGCGCCCCGTACGACTTCTCCGTGCTGCACGTGAAGCCCGAGGCGGGCTCCGGCAAGTCCCTGGAGGAGACGGTCGGCAACGCCCTCACGGTCGACTTCAACGCTCCGCAGGTCAAGTCCATCCCGTCCATGGGCGCCTGGGGCTACCCGGCGGCCGCGCCCTTCGACGGCCAGAAGATGTACGACTGCGTCGACCGGCCGGGCCGGCTGACGATCGAGACGTCCCAGCCGACGATGTACCGCATCGGCTGCACGATGACCGGCGGTTCCTCCGGCGGCGGCTGGTTCGCCAAGGGCCCCGACGGCAAGGTCGTGCTCGTCTCCAACACCTCGATCGGCCCGGCCAACAGCACCTGGCTGGCCGGCCCGCGCCTGGGCCCGGAGGCGCAGGGCGTCTACAACGCCATCAGCCAGAAGTTCTCCAAGCGGTGACGCGGCGGTAGCCCTGCCGCAGTGGCAGTCCTGCTGTCGTGATGTGAGAAGGCCCCGTTCCCGGGATCCCGGGAACGGGGCCTTCTCACGTTGGGCGAGGGCCTCCGGCCGTCAGCGCCGGTGCCGTCAGCTGCGGGCCGCGGGCACGTACCGCTGGAGCTCCGCGGCGAGCTCCTCGTGCACCCGTGCCTTCAGCAGCGTGCCCTCCGGGGTGTGCTCCTCGGAGATCACCTCGCCGTCGGCGTGGGCGCGCGCGACCAGCGAGCCCCGGGTGTACGGAACGAGCGCTTCGATCTCCACGGCGGGGCGCGGGAGCTCGCGGTCGATCAGGGCCAGGAGCTCGTCGATGCCCTCGCCGCTGCGCGCCGACACCGCGATCGAGTGCTTCTCGATCCGCAGCAGCCGCTGCAGGACCAGCGGGTCCGCGGCGTCCGCCTTGTTGATCACGACGATCTCGGGCACGTCCGTCGCGCCGACGTCGCGGATCACCTCGCGCACGGCGGCCAGCTGCTCCTCGGGCGCCGGGTGCGAGCCGTCCACCACGTGCAGGATGAGGTCGGAGTCGCCGACCTCCTCCATGGTGGAGCGGAACGCCTCGACGAGGTGGTGCGGCAGGTGCCGGACGAAGCCGACGGTGTCGGCGAGGGTGTAGACGCGGCCGCTGGGCGTCTCGGCCCTGCGCACCGTCGGGTCCAGGGTGGCGAACAGGGCGTTCTCCACCAGGACGCCGGCGCCGGTGAGCCGGTTGAGCAGGGAGGACTTGCCGGCGTTGGTGTAGCCCGCGATGGCGACCGACGGGACCTTGTTCCGCCGGCGCTCCTGGCGCTTGATGTCGCGGCCGGTCTTCATCTCCGCGATCTCCCGGCGCATCTTCGCCATCTTCTCGCGGATCCGCCGCCGGTCCGTCTCGATCTTGGTCTCACCGGGGCCGCGGGTGGCCATGCCGCCTCCGGACGAGCCGGAGCCGCCGCCGCCCATCTGCCGGGACAGCGACTGGCCCCAGCCGCGCAGGCGGGGCAGCATGTACTGCATCTGCGCGAGGGAGACCTGCGCCTTGCCCTCGCGGGACTTGGCGTGCTGGGCGAAGATGTCGAGGATCAGGGCGGTGCGGTCGACCACCTTGACCTTGACGACGTCCTCCAGCTGGATGAGCTGGCCGGGGCTGAGCTCACCGTCGCAGACGACGGTGTCGGCGCCGGACTCCAGGACGATGTCCCGCAGCTCCTGCGCCTTGCCGGAGCCGATGTACGTGGCCGGGTCGGGCTTGTCGCGGCGCTGGATGACGCCGTCGAGCACCAGGGCTCCCGCGGTCTCGGCGAGGGCGGCGAGCTCCGCGAGGGAGTTCTCCGCGTCCTGCACGGTGCCGGACGTCCAGACGCCGACCAGCACCACGCGCTCCAGGCGCAGCTGCCGGTACTCGACCTCGGTGACGTCCTCCAGCTCGGTGGAGAGGCCGGCGACGCGCCGCAGGGCCGCCCGCTCGGAGCGGTCGTACTGGTCGCCGTCGCGCTCCCCGTCGATCTCGTGGCTCCAGGCGACGTCCTCTTCCATCAGGGCGTCGGCCCGAAGGCTCTCCGGGAGGCTCTGCCGGTCCTGGGGAAGGGAAGAAGAGGAGGTCATTTGATCCTTTGCATCGTTGGGAGGTGGCGGCCCCCGCTGCGGCGGCCGCACCGTCGACAACGCACGAGCGGCCCCGGGGATTCCCGCGGCCGGCGGCTCCGCCGACCCGTCGATGGTCCCACGCCGCCGCCGGAGCGTCACGCGGGTTTCCGCGCGGCCTTCCAGTCGGGGTGGCCGGGCATGGGCGGGGTCTTCGGGGCGTAGAGCCAGTCCTGCAGGAACTCCCTCATGTCCTGGCCGGAGACCTGGGAGGCGAGGGCGGTGAAGTCGGCCGTGCTCACGCTCTCGTCCCGGTGGGCGTTGACCCACTCGCGCTCCAGGCGGTCGAAGGACGCCGCCCCGATCTTCTGCCGCAGCGCGTAGAGCACGAGGGCGCCGCCGTCGTAGACGACGGGCCTGAAGATGCTGATCCGCCTGCCGGGGTCGGGCGGCTTGGGGAGGGCGGGCGGCCCGCCGTCGGTGCGCCAGGCGTCGGAGCGCTCGTAGGCGGCGCGCATCCGGGCGTCGAGCGTGCGGCCGCCCTTGTGCTCGGCGTACAGCGCCTCGTACCAGGTGGCGTGGGCCTCGTTGAGCCAGAGGTCGGACCAGCCGGACGGGCTGACGCTGTCGCCGAACCACTGGTGGGCGAGCTCGTGGACCATGATGGACTCGAGGTACCAGGCGGGCATGTCGTCCCGGACGAACAGGCTGCGCTCGAAGAGGGAGAGGGTCTGCGTCTCCAGCTCGAAGCCGGTGGAGGCGTCGGCGATCAGCACCCCGTAGTTCTCGAACGGGTAGCGGCCGACCTTGCCCTCCATCCAGGCGATGTGCTCGGGCGTCCTGGACGCCCACTTCTCGACGCGCTGCCGGTCGGCCGCCGGGACGACGTCCCGTACGGGCAGGCCGTGCGGCCCCGTGCGGTGCACGACGGCGGAGCGGCCGATGGCGACCTGGGCGAGCTCGGTGGCCATGGGGTGCTCGCTGCGGTACGTCCAGGCCGTGTTCGCGCCCCGTGCGGCGTGCCCCTCGGGCCGGCCGTTGGCGACGACCGTCAGGTCGGCGGGAGCGGTGACGCGGAAGGTGAAGCGCGCCTTGTCGGAGGGGTGGTCGTTGCAGGGGAAGACCCGGTGGCCCGCGTCGGCCTGGTTGGCCATGACCAGTCCGTCCTTCGTACGGATCCAGCCGCCGTCCCGGGAGTTGCGCGGATCGCTGGTGTGGCGGACGACCACGGTGAACAGGCCCTCGGCCGGCAGGGCGACGGACGGGGTGACGACGAGGTCCTCCTTGGCGGAGGCGAACTCGGCGGGCTGGCCGTTGACCGTCACCGAGCGGACCGTGCCCCCCGAGAAGTCGAGGTTGAAGTGGTCCAGCCCGGTGGTCGCGCGTGCCGCGATGGTGGTGACGGCATCGAGCGGCTTGCTGTTGCCGCGGTAGTCAAACTTGAGGTCGTAAGCGGCCACGTCGTAGCCGGGGTTGCCGAGCTCCGGGAAGAGCCGGTCGCCGATGCCCTCGGGGTGCGCGGCGGGCGGTGCGGCGGCGCCGACGAGGAGGGCCGTGACGGCGGCGAGGGCGGCGCGGCGGCGCACGGCCCGCCAGGGGACCAGGGCGGGTTTCCCGGATGAGTGCGGCATGCGTCCATCGCTACCAGCGAGGCGGCCCCGTGCAGCGGCGGCACGCGACGCCCCACTCGTACGAGGGTGCCCGGAAGGCTGTACGAGCGGCTCCCCGCCCGGGAGAGGAAATGCGTCACGCCCCTCCCAGCGGCCTTCCTGCGGACGCCCGCCCGGTCAGAGCCGCGCCGTGGCCACCGGCCGCCCGGCCCGCGCCACGTCGTAGACCCCCGGCACCCGCCGCATGGCGCGCATCAGCTCCGGCAGCCGGCCGGCGTCGGGCAGCTGCAGGGTGTACGTGTGACGCACGCGCTGCTCGTGGGGCGGCTCGACCGCCGCCGAGATGACGGCCGCCCCCTCGGCCGCGATGGCCTCCGTGAGGTCGGCCAGGAGATGCGGCCTGCTGAACGACTCGGCGCGCAGGGTGACGCGGTAGTCGCGGGCGCCGCCTCCGCCGGGGCTGTTCCACCGGATGCCGACGGGCTGCCGTCCGGAGGCGACCATGCGGTGCACCGCCGGGCACTGCGCGCGGTGCACCGTGACCGCGCCGCCCCGGACGGCGAAGCCGGTGACCTCGTCGGGCGGGACGGGCGTACAGCAGCCGGCCAGCCGGACGCTCGCGGCCGCCAGGTCCGCCCCGTCGGCCGTGACGACGACCGGCCACCGCGCGGCCGGCGCGGTGGCGCGGGGCGGCGGGCAGGGACGGCCCGGGGCGAGCGGAACGGGCGGCACCGGCGGCGCGGCCTCGGCCGCGGGATGGGTCGAGAGCCAGCGCTCGATGGCGATGCGCGCGGCGGGCGTACGGGCGTGCTCCAGCCAGTCCGGGGAGGGCCCGGAGGCGCTGTCCCGGGACATCAGCAGCTGCAGCGTGTCGCCGTCGCGCAGGACGGTGCTGAGGGTGGCGAGGCGGCCGTTGACGCGGGCGCCGATGCACCGGTGGCCGCCGTCGCCGTGCTGGGCGTAGGCCGCGTCGACGCAGCTCGACCCGGCGGGCAGGCCGATGGTGCCGCCGTCGGCGCGGAAGACGGTGATCTCGCGGTCCAGGGCGAGCTCGTCGCGCAGGGAGGTCCAGAAGGTGTCGGGGTCGGGGGTGGCCTGCTGCCACTCCAGGAGCCGGGAGAGCCACCCCGGGCGGGTGGGGTCGACGCGCTCCCCGTCCGTGGCGTCGGGCGTCTCGGGGGCCGCGTACGGGTTGCCCAGGGCGACGACGCCGGCTTCGGCGACCCGGTGCATCTGGTGGGTGCGGATGAGGACTTGGGCGGCCTCTCCGCCGGGGCACGCCACCGCCGTGTGCAGCGACTGGTAGAGGTTGAACTTGGGGGTGGCGATGAAGTCCTTGAACTCCGAGATGAACGGAGTGAAGCACGTGTGCAGCTCGCCGAGGACCCCGTAGCAGTCGGCGTCCTCCGCGACCAGGACGAGCAGCCGGCCGAGGTCCGAGCCCGTCACCTCCGCGCGGTTGAGGAGCACCCGGTGCACGGAGACGAAGTGGCGCTGCTTGACGAGGACGTCGGCCGCGATGTCCGCCTCGCGCAGGACGGCCCGCACGCGCTCCGCCGTCGCCTCCAGGGTGGCGAGGCCGCCGGCGTGCCCGAGGACGAACTCGCGGGTGCGGGCGTACTCCTCGGGGTGGAGGATCGCGAAGACGAGGTCCTCCAGCTCCGTCTTGAGTGCCTGGACGCCCAGCCGCTCGGCGAGCGGGATCAGGACGTCCCGGGTGACCTTGGCGATGCGGACCTGCTTCTCGGGGCGCATCACGCCGAGCGTGCGCATGTTGTGCAGCCGGTCGGCGAGCTTGATGGACATCACGCGGACGTCGTTGCCAGTGGCCACGAGCATCTTGCGGAAGGTCTCCGGCTCGGCGGCGGCGCCGTAGTCGACCTTCTCCAGCTTGGTGACGCCGTCGACCAGGAAGCGGACCTCCTCGCCGAACTGGCCGCGTACCTGATCGAGCGTCACCTCGGTGTCCTCGACGGTGTCGTGGAGGAGCGAGGCGGTCAGGGTCGTCGTCTCGGCGCCCAGCTCGGCCAGAATGAGCGTGACGGCGAGGGGGTGGGTGATGTACGGCTCGCCGCTCTTGCGGGTCTGGCCGCGGTGGGAGGACTCCGCGAGCAGATAGGCCCGGCGCAGGATGTCGAGGTCCGCGCCCGGGTGGTGGGCGCGGTGCACCTTGGCGACGTGGTCGATGGCGTCGGGCATCCTGCCGCGCGAGCCCGACCCGCCCAGGGCCACCCGTCCCAGCCGTCTCAGGTCGAGACGGGCGCGGCCGCGCCAGCGGCCGGGAACACCTTCGGGCGTGGCGTCTGTGCTCATGGGGGCACCTCCGGCAGCGTCGACCGGCGGTCGGCTGCGCGCCTCCGTACCGGTGCTTGATGCTACCGAGCCCATCACGCGCTGCTCACCCGCTCTCGCCCAGAGTGAAACGGATCACCCATTCGAGCGAGCCACACCGCACGGAGTGCGGCGGACGGTGCGGAAAGGAGGTAGGGGCGGCCTCAGGCGAGCGCCGCGGCCAGCCAGGACGGGTCGAAGACGCCCTCCGCGACGATCACGGCGGGGCCGGTCATCTCGACCGTGCCGTCCGGTGCCTCGCTGATCACCAGGCGCCCTCCGGGGACGTCCACGGTGTACGTGACGGGGAGGCCGGTGACGGAGGGGTCGAGGCCGTCCCGGCGGGCGGTCGCGACCATCACCGCGCAGGCGCCCGTGCCGCAGGAGCGGGTCTCGCCGGAGCCGCGCTCGTGGACGCGCATGGCGACGTGCCGCGGGCCGCGGTCGGCCACGAACTCGACGTTGGTGCCGTCGGGGTAGGCCGCCGCTGGGGCGACGCCCGGGGCGTCGTACAGGCTGCCGGCGTCGTCGAGGTGGTCGACGAAGGTGACGGCGTGCGGGTTGCCCATGTTCACGTTGCGGGCGGGGCGGCTGCGGCCGCCGACGGTGACGGTCACCTCGCCGCCGGGGAGGACGGCCCGCCCCATGCCGACGGTGATGTCGCCGGGCGTGCCGTCGGGAGCGTCCTTGGCGATGTGGGCCCGGCGGATGCCCGCCCGCGTGGCGACGGCCAGGTCGCCGGCCTCGACGAGGCCCGCGTGGCGGAGGTAGCGGGCGAAGACGCGGACGCCGTTGCCGCACATCTCGGCGATGCTGCCGTCGCTGTTGCGGTAGTCCATGAACCACTCGGCCTCGGCGGCCATGGCGCGCGCCTCGGGGTGGGCCGCGGACCGGACGACGCGGAGCACTCCGTCGGCACCGAGGCCCGCGCGGCGGTCGCACAGGCGGGCGACGGCGGCCGGCGACAGCTCGATGCGGCCGTCGTGGTCCGGGATGATCACGAAGTCGTTCTCGGTGCCGTGACCCTTGAGGAAGGCGATCTGTGCGGTGCTCACGGTTCGATGGTACGGGGACGCGCCCGCCGCCTTCCCGCCAGAGCCCCGGCCGGTGCCCGCTCGGGTCAGCGCAGGCGCGCCACGCGCCATACGGCGAGGACGACGGCCAGGCCGACGACGACCGCGTACAGGGCGGCGTAGCGCCAGTCCGGGCGGCCTCCGGAGCCGGGAGCGGGCATGCCGGGCCAGGTGTAGCCGACCCGGCGGGCGGCCATCACCCCCCAGCCCGCGGCGCAGCAGCTGATGAGCAGGCCGAGCATGGCGACGACCGGTCCCCCGTCGCCGAACTCGAAGGCGAGCGGGAAGGCGAACATCAGCGAGCCGACGGCGGCGAGCCCGACGATCGGGGCGAGCTGCCAGATGCGCAGCCTGCGCTGCGGGCGCAGCTCGCGGAACGACGCGGGAGCGGTGCCGGCGGCGTCGGCCTCGGCGGCCGCCTCGGTGTCCTCGGGGCCGTCCGGGGTCAGCTCCTCGGGCTCTTCCCCGGCCACGGCCGGGAGGTGCCCCCTCCGCGGCGGCTGTTGCGGTCTGTCGCGAGGGCCGGCCTCCATCGCCACACGCCCTCCCACCCGGACTTCACGGCTCGATCGAAGCACGATGATGGCACGCCCGCGCAGGCCGGAATGGCGTGCGTAGCGTCCCGATGCCATCACGTGATCAGGCTGTGACCGCCCGTTCGAGCAACGCCAGCGCGAGCCCCGGCAGTTCCGCCCTGCGGCCGGCCGCTCCGCTCAGCCAGTGGACGCGGCTGTCCTTGCGGAACCACGAGTCCTGGCGGCGCGCGAAGCGCTTGGTGGCCCGTACGGTCTCGGCGCGCGCCTCGTCCTCGGTGCACTCCCCCGCCAGGAAGGCGAGCACCTGCTGGTAGCCCAGGGCGCGGGAGGCGGTCAGGCCCTCGCGCAGGCCCTGCCGCTCCAGGGCGCGCACCTCGTCGACCAGCCCGGCCTCCCACATGCGGTCCACGCGCAGGGCGATGCGCTCGTCCAGTTCGGGGCGCTCGACGTCGACGCCGATCTGCAGGGCGTCGTAGACGGGCTCCTCGCCCGGCAGGTTCGCGGTGAACGGCCGGCCGGTGATCTCGATGACCTCCAGGGCGCGCACGATGCGGCGGCCGTTGCCGGGCAGGATGGCGCGGGCGGCGGCCGGGTCGGCGGCGGCGAGGCGGGCGTGCAGGGCGCCGGGGCCCTGCTCGGCAAGCTCCTGCTCCAGGCGGGCGCGGACGGCCGGGTCGGTGCCGGGGAACTCCAGGGCGTCGATCGTGCCCTTGATGTAGAGCCCGGAGCCGCCGACGAGGACGGGGGTGCGGCCCTCGGCCAGGAGCCGGTCGATCTCCGCGCGGGCGAGCCGCTGGTACTCGGCGACGCTGGCGGTCTCGGTCACGTCCCAGATGTCGAGGAGGCGGTGCGGCACGCCCTGCTGCTCCTGCGGGGTCAGCTTGGCGGTGCCGATGTCCATGCCCCGGTACAGCTGCATGGAGTCGGCGTTGACGACCTCCCCGCCCAGGTGCTGGGCGAGGGCGACGCCGAGATCGGACTTGCCTGCCGCCGTGGGGCCGACGACGGCGATGACCCGCGGGGCGGGAACTGCGTTTTTCACCGGGTTTTTCACCTGGTCAGTCTCGCAAACCCCGGGCGCGCCCCACGAACGAGCGACGTGACGCGGCGCTGCCGGGTTCGTTGCCTGTTGCGAGGTCCCGGCGGCCGGTTTCACGGGCCGGGGGCGGCCGGTCCACGGACCGGCGCCCCGGCGCGCACCGGGCGGCGCGGGGTTTCGCTCACACCAGTAAGGTAATGGAGTAGATATGGGCGTGTTTTCAAGGTTTCGCCGCAAGTCGTCCGAGGCGTCAACCGAAGAGGCGGCAGCGACCACTCTGACGGCGGAATCGGCCGGCGCCGCTGCGGAGGAGGAGGCCGGGGCCGCGGCGCCGGAGGAGGCCGGCGAGGCCGGGGCCGAGGCTCAGGCAGCCGAGGGGGTCGAGATCCCCAAGCAGCAGTCGGCGGAGAAGGCCGCGGACAGCGAGGCCGGTGAGGGCGCCCGTAAGTAGCTCTTGAACCAGGAAGACGAGGGAAGGCGCCATGGGCCTGCTGGACACTCTCAAGACCAAGCTCGCCCCTGCGAAGGAAAAGATCGGCGACCTCGCGCAGCAGCACGGGGACAAGATCGAGCAGGGGCTGGAGAAGGCCGCCAAGGTGGTCGACGAGAAGACCAAGGGCAAGTACAGCAGCCAGATCCGGACGGGCACCGGCAAGGCCAAGGACGCCATCGAGCGGCTCGCCGAGCACGAAGGCGGCAAGGGCGGCTCCTCCGGCGGCAAGGCCTCCTGAGGGCCGCCGGGCGGTCAGGCCCCCTGACCTCGTCGGGGACGGGGCGCGGAGCACCGGCTCCGCGCCCCGTCGTCATGTGTCCGGGCCCGGCAGGCATCCGGGTCGTCGTCTGGCCGGGGCCCGGCCGGCATCCGGGTCGTCGTCTGTCCGGGGCCCGGCCCGCATCCGGCCGCGGCTCACGGGACGCCTCCGGACGGGGCCTGTACGGCCTTGTCGCGGCCGTTGCGCGGGCCGGTGACCTCCGGGGCCCTCCGGGGTCGTTCAGGCCCGTCGTGCCCCGTCTAGGACCACGTCGCCACGAAGTACCCCACCCCGTAGGGCGCCTCGTCGTACAGCAGCCGTCCCATGAGGCCCGCGCCCTCGCCGGCCCCGGCGAGCACCTGCCACGGGGCGCGGCCCGCCGCCTGCAGCTCCTGGGCGAGCGAGGCGTCGAGCGCGGCCAGGGCCGCGGTGTCGGCGCCGCCCAGCGCCCGCGCGGCCTCCGCGTCGAAGCCCGCGGCGCGCTCGTCCAGGTAGCCCGGCGCCTTGAGCGTCCGGCAGGCGCTGCCGTCGCCCATCACCAGCAGGGCGGTCCGGCCGCCGGCCCCGGCCAGCTCACGGCCGGTTGCGAGGCAGCGCCCGGGATCGAGCGGCTCCCCGACGCCCAGGCCCTCCACGGGCGCGACCGCCCAGCGCGTGCGGTCCAGCAGCCAGGCGGCGACCGCCAGGGACTGCGGCAGCTGCCGCCCGTCCGCGGGCGCGCCCTGCCCCAGGCTGACGTCGAGGTCCACGCCCAGTCCGCGGAAGGAGCCGCGCGTGCCCTGCGGGTGCGGCCCGCGGCCCTCCGCGGGGGCGGGCCCGAGGACGACGAGGCGGTCCGGCCGGGCGGCGGCGAGGACGCCCACGGCGTCGAGGCACGCGGCCCGCAGGCCGTCCAGCTCGGGCGCGGCCCCGGCGGCGACCTCCGGGACGAGCAGCGGCGGGCAGGGGCATACGGCAGCGGCGACGAGCATGGCGGGAACGATACGCCCGCCGTGCCGCCGGTGCAGTCGCGGGCCGGGCGCCCGGCCCGCGGTCCTGCGGAAGGGCGGGTCAGCCGCAGCTGTCGCCGCAGCCGGCCGGTGCCGGGGCGGCGCTCGGCGCCGGGGCGCCGATGGTCGGGATGCCCAGCATCACGCCGGCCGGCTTGGCGGCGGCAGCGGCGTTGCGCTTCTCCCACGCGTCGCCCGCGCGCGTGCGGCGCACGGCCTTGGCGGGGCCCTCGGCGAGCAGGTGGTGCGGGGCGGCGTAGGTGATCTCGACGGTCACCACGTCGCCCGGGCGGACGTCCTCGTCCGGCTTGGCGAAGTGCACCAGGCGGTTGTCGGGGGCGCGGCCCGACAGGCGCTGCGTGGAGCCGTCCTTGCGGCCCTCGCCCTCGGCGACCATGACGTCCACGACGCGGCCGACCTGCTTCTTGTTCTCCTCCCAGGAGATCTCCTCCTGGAGGGCGACCAGGCGCTCGTAGCGGGCCTGCACGACCTCCTTGGGGATCTGCCCGTCCATGGTCGCCGCCGGGGTGCCGGGGCGCTTGGAGTACTGGAAGGTGAAGGCGTTCGCGAAGCGGGCCTCGCGCACCACGTGCATCGTCTGCTCGAAGTCCTCCTCGGTCTCGCCGGGGAAGCCGACGATGATGTCGGTGGAGATGGCGGCGTCCGGCATGGCGGCGCGCACCTTCTCGATGATGCCGAGGAAGCGCTCCTGGCGGTACGAGCGGCGCATCGCCTTGAGGACGGTGTCCGAGCCGGACTGCAGCGGCATGTGGAGCTGCGGCATCACGTTGGGCGTCTCGGCCATGGCGGCGATCACGTCGTCGGTGAAGTCGCGCGGGTGCGGGGAGGTGAAGCGCACGCGCTCCAGGCCCTCGATCCTGCCGCAGGCGCGCAGCAGCTTGGAGAACGCCTCGCGGTCGCCGATGTCGGAGCCGTACGCGTTGACGTTCTGGCCGAGCAGGGTGATCTCGCTGACGCCCTCGGCGACGAGCGCCTCGATCTCGGCGAGGATGTCGCCCGTGCGGCGGTCCTTCTCCTTGCCGCGCAGCGCCGGGACGATGCAGAACGTGCAGGTGTTGTTGCAGCCGACGGAGATCGACACCCACGCGGCGTAGGCGCTCTCGCGCCGCGTCGGCAGCGTCGAGGGGAACGCCTCCAGGGACTCGGCGATCTCGACCTGGGCCTCTTCCTGGACGCGGGCGCGCTCCAGCAGCACGGGCAGCTTGCCGATGTTGTGCGTGCCGAAGACGACGTCGACCCAGGGGGCCCGCTTCACGATGGTGTCGCGGTCCTTCTGGGCGAGGCAGCCGCCGACGGCGATCTGCATGCCCGGCCGCTTCGACTTCATGGGAGCGAGCCGGCCGAGGTTGCCGTAGAGCTTGTTGTCGGCGTTCTCCCGCACCGCGCAGGTGTTGAAGACGACGATGTCGGCCTCGCCCTCGGCGGCGCCCTCGGGCGCGCGCACGTAGCCCGCGTCCTCCAGCAGGCCGGACAGCCGCTCGGAGTCATGGACGTTCATCTGGCACCCGTAGGTGCGGATCTCGTAGCTTCGAGTAACGCCCACTTCGTCCACTGCCCCGGTCCGGTCACTGCTGCTGGTCATTCCTCCAGGGTAAAGGGGGCCCGGCAAAGCTCCCGACCATCACCGTTTCGCCGCTCCCCTCCCGTTGCCCGCCGGGGCCTGGCAGTATCCGGCCATGCTTCCCCGATCCCTGCGGCCGGGCGGACGCCGGGCCGCCCGTACGGCCGCCGTGGGCGCCGTGGTGCTCGCCCTGCTCGTGTGGTGGCTGGTGTCCCTGCACGGCGGTACGTCACCGGCCGGGCGGATGACGTTCGCGACCGGAGTGCCGACCGGCGTGTACGCGAAGTACGGGGACCTCCTCAAGGAGGACCTCGCGCAGGACATGCCCTCCCTGGACGTACGGCTGCGGCGCAGCCAGGGGTCGATCGACAACCTGCGGCAGCTCACGTCCGGCGACGCGGACTTCACCCTGGCCACCGCCGACTCGGTCGCGACGTACCGGGACGAGGGGAAGCCGGGCGCCGGGAGCCTGCGCGCCTGTGCGCGGCTGTACGACGACTACATCCAGCTGGTGGTGGAGAAGGGCTCGCGCGTGCAGTCGGCCCGGGACCTGCGGGGGCTGCGGGTCGGGGTGGGGACGGACGACTCGGGGGTGCAGCTGATCACGCGGCGGCTGCTGAAGGCGGCGGGGCTGGACTTCGACAAGGACATCACGCCGGTGCGGGTCGGGATCGACAAGATGCCGGGGCTGCTGGAGCGGGGGCGGCTGGACGCGTTCTTCTGGTCCGGCGGGCTGCCCACGAACGCCGTCCAGTCGCTCGGCCTGCGGCTGTCCATCCGCCTGGTGCAGCTGGCCGACCTGATCGAGCCGCTGCACGCGCAGGGGCCGCAGACGCGCTACTACAGGGCGGCGGTGATGCCC
Source organism: Streptomyces sp. URMC 127 (assembly GCF_051386535.1). Lineage (NCBI taxonomy): Bacteria > Bacillati > Actinomycetota > Actinomycetes > Kitasatosporales > Streptomycetaceae > Streptomyces > Streptomyces sp. URMC 127. The sequence continues at coordinate 4,752 of NZ_JBPQTW010000105.1, read as the reverse complement.
GTGGACGCGTACCCGGAGCTGCAGGCGTCCCAGGCGGTGAAGACGCTGGCGGTCGCGAACCTGCTCGTCACCATGGACCACGCGGACGCGGACCTGGCGGAGAGCGTCACCCGGTCGGTGATGAACAGCAGGGACCGCATAGGGCAGAAGGTGCACGCCGCGCAGAAGGTGGACCTCCGTACGGCCATCTTCACCGACCCCCTGCAGCTGCACGCGGGGGCGCGCCGCTACTACGTGTCGGTCAAGCCCTGAGGGCGCCGGTGCGGGGGCGCATGAGGCGGCCGGGCCGGCGCATGAGGCGGCGGCTGCGGGCGACCGAGCGCGGCTGCACGGTCCGCGGCCGCGGCGGGCGCATGAGGCGGCGGGCTACTGGCGCGCTTCGGCCGTCTGCGTGCGTCCCTTCCCGCCGTCCTCCGCGTGGCGCGGCACCTTGATCACGGCGCGCAGGCCGCGGGGCTCGTTCGGCGCGTAGGTGAGCGTGGCGCCGCCGGCCGCGAGGAGGGCCCGGGAGATGGACAGGCCCAGGCCGGAGCCGGAGACGTTCTGGTGGCGGCTGCTGCGCCAGAAGCGGTCGCCGATGCGGGTGAGCTCCTCCTCCGTGAGGCCCGGGCCGCCGTCGGCGACCGTGATGTCGACGCAGTCGGCCTCCACGGCGACGCTGACGTGCACCGGGGAGCCCTCCGGCGTGAACTTGAGGGCGTTGTCCACGACGGCGTCCAGGGCGCTGGAGAGGGCGACCGGATCCGCCCAGCCCGTCGCCGCGGCCGGGCCGCTGTAGGAGAGCGCGACCTGCTCGCGGTCGGCGACCGGCGACCACGCTCCCACCCGGTCGGTGACGATCTCCGCTATGTCGGTCAGCTGGAGGTCGGCCGGCGCGTGCTCGGCGAGCGCGAGGCCGAGGAGGTCGTCGAGCACGCGCGCGAGGCGCTTGCCCTCCGCCCGTACGGAGGCGACCTCCGCGTGCTCCGGGGGGAGGTCCAGGGCGAGCAGGTCGATGCGCAGCAGGAGCGCCGCGAGCGGGTTCCGCAGCTGGTGCGAGGCGTCGGCGACGAAGGCGCGCTGCTGGTCCAGGACGGACTCGACGTTGTCCGCCATCTCGTTGAAGGAGCGCGCCAGGCGGCGCAGTTCGGGCGGGCCGTTGTCGGCGGCGACGCGGGAGTTCAGCCGCCCCGTGGCGATGCCGTGCGCAGCGGCGTCGAGGGTCCGCACGGGGCGCATCACCCACCCCGTGAGGCGGAAGGCGGCGGCGACGGCGACGAGCATCGCGGCGGTCTCGCCCGCTCCGAGCAGCAGCCAGGAGTGCAGGATCCGGGAGCGCAGCTGCCCGGTGGGCGAGTCGGTGACGACGACGGCGACGACGTCGCCGTCGCGGATGACCGGGGAGGCCACCGTGAGCCGGCTGTGCTGCAGCGGCCACACCTGCCCCGGGTCGTGGCTGCGGCGCCCCGCCATGGCCTCCTGGAAGGCCCGCTGGCCCTCGCCCTCGGCCGGCACCGTCCAGCGCCGGGGAGCGACCGCCATGGCCTGCCCGTCGCGGTAGAAGATGCCGACGCGGATGTCGTACAGCTCCTCGTAGCGAAGGAGTTCCGAGCGCAGCGTGTTGAGCCGTTCGTCGGTCCCGGCCTCCGGGTCGAACGGGCGGGTGGTGACGAACTGGGCCAGGGCGGCGAAGCGGGCCGTGTCGTCGATGCGGTCGACGACCACGCGCTGCTGCTCGGCCGCCGCGATGCTCGCGGCCAGCGGGAAGCCGAGGGCCAGCAGCACGCCGGCCAGCAGGACGATGAGGAGCGGGAGGAGTCGGGTGCGCACGGGCTCGGCCGGCCCTCACCGGGCCGGGACGACGATTTTGTAGCCGACCCCGCGGACCGTCTCGATGAGCGCGGGCAGGCGCAGCTTGGACCGCAGGGAGGCGATGTGCACCTCCAGGGTGCGGCCGGTCCCCTCCCAACTGGTCTGCCAGACCTCGCTGATGATCTGTTCGCGGCGGAAGACGACGCCGGGCCGCTGGGCGAGCAGGGCCAGCAGGTCGAACTCCTTGCGGGTCAGGGAGACCGGCTCGCCCGCCACGGAGACCTCGCGGTTGGGCAGTTCGATGACGAGGCTGCCCAGCCGCAGCGAGCGCGGGCCGGAGGTCTCCTGCACCTCCTCCTGGCCGCTCTCGGCGGGCGGCTTGCGGCGCGCGACGGCGTGAATGCGGGCGAGGAGCTCGCCGGTGTCGTAGGGCTTGACCACGTAGTCGTCGGCGCCGAGGTTGAGGCCGTGGATCTTGGAACGGGTGTCGGCGCGGGCGGTGACCATGATGACGGGCGTGCCGGTGCGCTTGCGGATCCGGCTGCAGACCTCGAAGCCGTCCTGGTCGGGCAGGCCGAGGTCGAGCAGGACGACGGCGAACGGAACGCCGGCGTCCGGCAGCAGGGCGCGGAGCGCCTCGTCGCCGCTCCTGGCGTGCGTGACGTCGAAGCCGTGCCGGGCCAGCACCGCCGCCAGGGCCGCGGCGACGTGGTCGTCGTCCTCCACGAGCAGCAGCCTCATCCGCGCCCCCTCCCTGTGACCGCAGCTCCCGGTGACCGCGGCGCGGGCACCCCCGCATCCACGCTGATGGACGCCCGCGCCGTCAAGGGGGTTGCGGGAGCGAAGGAGCTTCCGTTACCCAGCCGGTACGCCCGCGCGACCGGCGTGCGCACCGCGCGCCCCCTTCACACGGAGTGTCCCTTTGCGGCCGGATCGTTATGCTCAATTTCAGCTCAGATGTAATGACGCTGGTCGTTGCCGCTCATTAGGGTCCTCCCCAATCGAGGAGGATGGAGCGAGGAACGCCGATGAGCGAAGAATCGGTGGCCGGAGAGGCCACGGCCGCCGCGGCCGCACTGGTCGTCCTGAAGAGCGTCAACAAGCACTTCGGCGCGCTGCATGTCCTCCAGGACATCGACCTGACGATCGCGCGCGGCGAGGTCGTCGTCGTGATCGGCCCGTCGGGTTCCGGCAAGTCGACCCTGTGCCGCACGATCAACCGCCTGGAGACCACCGACTCCGGGTCGATCACCATCGACGGCAGACCGCTGCCCCAGGAGGGCAAGGAGCTGGCCAGGCTGCGCGCCGACGTGGGCATGGTCTTCCAGTCGTTCAACCTCTTCGCGCACAAGACCGTCCTGGAGAACGTGACGCTCGGCCAGATAAAGGTGCGCAGGACGGACCGCCGCAAGGCCGAGGAGAAGGCCCGCGGCCTCCTCGACCGGGTCGGCGTCGGCGCCCAGGCGGACAAGTACCCGGCCCAGCTCTCCGGCGGCCAGCAGCAGCGCGTGGCCATCGCCCGCGCCCTGGCCATGGACCCCAAGGTGATGCTCTTCGACGAGCCGACGTCCGCGCTCGACCCGGAGATGATCAACGAGGTGCTGGAGGTCATGCAGCAGCTCGCGCGGGACGGCATGACGATGGTCGTCGTCACCCACGAGATGGGCTTCGCCCGCTCCGCCGCGAACCGCGTCGTCTTCATGGCCGACGGCCGCATCGTCGAAGAGGCCCGGCCGGATCAGTTCTTCAGCAACCCGCGCAGCGACCGGGCGAAGGACTTCCTGTCGAAGATCCTGCACCACTGATCCGCTCGAAGGTCCTGCCCGCACCGCCGGGTCCTTCCACCGGCCGCGCGGGGCCGCCCGTACCGCCGGAGCCCGCCCCACCGGCCGCCCCGGCTCTCCGCCGCCTCCGCGCCGCCTCTCTCCCCCCCACCACGGCCGCTCAGGCCGCTGCACACCATCTGCCGACGCAAAGGATGTTCACGATGAAGCTCCGCAAGACCGTCGCAGCTGCCGCCGTGGTGCTCGCGCTCACCGCGGCCGCCACCGCCTGCGGGAAGTCCGGCAGCCCCGACGACGACAAGGACGGCACCCCCGGCGACGGCAAGACCGCGCCGGCCGTGCCGACCTACAAGGTGAACACCTCTGCCGACGTCAAGGGCTCGCCCGTCTTCGACCGGATCAAGGGCAAGACGATCACCATCGGCACCAAGGCCGACCAGCCGGGCATGGGCTACGAGAACCCCACGTCCAAGAAGCGCTCCGGCTTCGACGTGGAGATCGCCCGGATGATCGCGGCCGACCTCGGCTTCGACGAGGCCCACATCACGTTCAAGACGGTGCCCTCCGAGGCCCGCGAGACGCAGATCGCGAGCGGTGGCGTCGACCTCTACGTCGGCACGTACACGATCAACGACGAGCGCAAGAAGCAGATCGACTTCGGCGGCCCGTACTACGTCGCCGGCCAGGACCTCCTGGTGAAGTCGGACAGCAGCATCAAGGGCCCGGACGACCTCAAGGGCAAGAAGGTCTGCTCGGCCACCGGCTCCACGCCGCTCAAGCGCATCAAGGAGCCCAAGTACGGCGTGGCCGAGGCCAAGGCCCAGCAGGGTTACCAGCTGTGCGTGCAGGAGCTCGTCTCCGGCACGGTCGACGCCGTGACGACCGACGACACGATCCTCAAGGGCTACGCCGCCGAGAACAAGGGCGCCCTGAAGGTCGTCGGGAAGCCGTTCTCGCAGGAGCCGTACGGCGTCGGCCTGAAGAAGGACGACAAGGCGCTGCGGGAGGCCGTCAACAACGCCATCGAGGCGCACGAGAAGAACGGCGACTGGAAGAAGGCGTACGACGCCACCATCGGCCTCGCCGGCAACCCCGCGCCGAACCCGCCCGCCGTCGACCGCTACTGAGGGCCTGCCGGCGGGCCGCTGAGGGCCGCCCCCACCGGGCGGCCCTCAGC
>NZ_JBPQTW010000104.1:0-23468 GCF_051386535.1 Streptomyces sp. URMC 127 | reverse complement strand
GCTCAGGGGGCGGTCAGGGCGGGGCCCAGGAGCCAGGAGGCGATCTCGCGGAGGGCGCCGCTGCCGCCGGGCGCGGAGGTCACGGCCCGGGCGGCGCCGCGTACGGCGTCGTGGGCGTCCGCGACCGCCACGGGCCAGCCGACGAGCCCCAGGCAGCCCAGGTCGTTGACGTCGTTGCCGACGTAGAGCACGCGGTCGGGGGCGATGCCCTGCTCCTCGCACCACTGCTTGAGCGCGCGGTCCTTGCGGTCGACGCCGTGCAGGACGGGCACGCGCAGCTTGCGGCCGCGCGCGGCGACGACGGCGTTCTCCTCGGTGGAGAGGATCAGCAGGGCGAGCCCGGCGCGGCGCAGGGCGGCGATGCCGAGGCCGTCGCCGCGGTGGACGGCGACGAGTTCGCGGCCGTCGGCGTCGATGAGGACCCGGTCGTCGGTCTGGGTGCCGTCGAAGTCCATGACGACGGCGTCGACGTCGGTTCGGGCGGGGAGCGCGGCGGTGCCGGGGCCGTCGAGGAGGGGGGCGAGGGCGCGGGCGCGGGCGAGGTCGTGCGGGTCGTCGACCTCCAGGACGCGGGCGGCCTCGGTGCGGACGAGTTCGGTGCGGCCGAAGAAGCGGTGCCGGGCGGCGCGGAAGCCGTCGGCGCGCATGGCGTAGGCGGCGCCGGTCTCCAGGAGGTCCTGGGGGCGGTCCTGGCGGCGGGGGCGGTGGCTCTTGTCGTGGTTGACGCCGTGGGCGGTGCCGTCCTGCCGCCACACGAAGCCGTGGAAGGGGGCGACGGTCAGGGCGCTGTCGGCGCCGCCCTCGACCACGGCCTCGGCGACCCCGTCGACGTCGCCGCTGGTGAGGAAGGGGCTCGTGCACTGCACCAGGAGGACGGTGCCGACTGCGGTGCCGTGCATCGCCTCGTACGCGTCCATCGCGTGCAGTACGGCCGCCTCGCTGGTTGCGGTGTCGCCCGCGATCGCGGCGGGGCGCTGGACGACGACGGCTCCGGCGGCGCGCGCGGTGGCGGCGATGCCGGGGTCGTCGGTGGAGACGACGACGTCGGTGACGAGGCGGGCGGCCCGGCACTCACGGACGGCGCGGGCCACGAGGGGCACGCCGCCGATCGGGGCGAGGTTCTTCGCCGGCACGCCCTTGGACCCGCCGCGGGCGGGGATGACGGCGACGACGGCGGGGGCGGCCTGGTCAGCCGGTTCGGCCGGGGCGGCTTGCATGTCGGGCTCCTTGCGTATCCAGGAGTTCTGGGTGGGCGGGACAGCAACGGTGCGGGGGCCTGGCGCGGGGCCTTGCACCAGCGACGGCCGTTGCGCATTCCGCCGGACGCTCGCCGCGGCGGCACTCCGCCGTTGCGGCGGAAGGAACGTCCCGCGGCGGCAACCGGGAGCCGGCGGCGCGGAGCACCTCCCTCCGCCGCAACGGCGAACGACTGACGGGGCGGAACCCGGCGACGCCGGAGACCCCCCTCCGCCGCAACGGCGAGCGACCGACACGGCGGGATCCGGCGGTGCCGGACCGGGCGCCACACCGGAGGCGTGCCTCCGAACCGGACCGGGCGCCACACCGGAGGCGTGCCTCCGCGGCCGGGACGCCGCCGGCGGTCACAGTTCCCCCACGCGGCGGATCAGGGGAGCCACCCGCTGGACGCCGTGGCGGTACGCGCCGCGGGCCGCGTCGCGCAGGGCGGCGCGGCCCCCGCGCCGGAGGGCGCTCTCCTCGCGGGGAGCCGCCGCCCGGCCGGGAAGGGGCCGGCCCCGGTGGTCGAGGCCGTGGCGGGCGAGGACGGCGGGGAGATAGCCGGGTGCGGTGGCCGGGGTGTAGTAGGGGGCGAGCGGGGGAAGGCCGGGCCGGGCGGCGAGCTCGGCGACGCGCTCCCGCGCCGCGGCGAAGACCGCTTCGCCGGAGCCGTCGGCGGGCACCCCGTGGGCGGCGGCCCACTGCGGGTCCGCCTCGGGCGCGTGGCCGGCGTCGAGCTGGTCCCAGGAGGCGAGGCACCCCGAGCCGAGGAAGTGGTGGTTGCCCAGCGCTTCGCGGATGCCGAGGTCGGTGAGCACGGCCGTGGGAATGCCGCGGTGGAGCGACTCCAGGGCCGCGGTGGAACTGACGGTGACGAGGAGGTCCGTACGGTCGAGGACCTCGCCCATGTGCCCGTACACGAGACGGCAGTTGGGCGGCAGACCGCCCGGCAGCCGTGCGGCCAGCTTCTGGTACGGGAGTTCCTCGATGTGCGTGGTGTGCTCGCCGGGCTTGCTGCGAAGCTTGATGAGCACCTCGCGCTCCGGATGCGCCCGGGCGTGCGCGACGGCGCGGCGGAGCAGGTAGCCGCGCTCCGCGCGGCTCTCGGGCACGGAGGGCTGGGCGGCGAACACCACGGTGTACGGCCGCATTTGCCCCTCCTGCGGCCCGGTGCGGCGTTCGCCGAGGAACGGCAGCGCCCACTCGGTCACGCAGCCCGCGTCGGCGCCCACCCCGGCGTAGACGGCGCGGAAACACGCCGCGTCGTCCGGGGAGTTGGCGAGGACGACGTCCGCGCCGTGGCGCAGCAGCAGCCCGTCGGCGAGCTTCTCGTAGACGACGCCCACGTAGCCCGTCACGACGACGGGCCTGGCCGGGTCCCCCTCCCAGGCGGCCGCGAGCCCGTGGAGCACGGCCTGGACGGCGCCGCCGACGCAGGCGAGGACCACGACGTCGTACCGGTCGCGGCCGGCCGTGCGCACGAACTCCACGCCCGTGACCTCGCTGATCTCCGCCGCGCGCACGCCCACTTCGCCGAGCTGGCGCGCGGTGGGGGTGGCGCGGCCCCGCAGGAGGCGGCCGTCGAGCCGGGCGCCCGGGGCGAGCCGGTGCGCGGTGAGCGCGCCCCATTTCCACCGGGTGTCGGAGTCGGCGAGGACGGCGATCCGCAGCGGAGGCCCGGTCCCTGACGGCGACGGAGTACGTGACGGAGTACGTGATGGCACGTCGCCGACGATAGAAATCCATTCCGTTTCGTTGCCCAACGCGAGGGCAACGGCTGGTAAACAGCACAACGACGATCGGCGAATCGGCCCGGCGGAAGGGCCGGTTCACCGTTCTGCCGCGCTTCGTTCACCTCCGCGCCCGCCCGCGGACAAGACGAATGCCGGGGGGCCGCCTAATGTCGCCGGGGTGGTCAAGCTCTCCGTCATCGTCCCGTTCTTCAATGTTCAGACCTTCGCGCCCGACGTGCTGAGAAGTCTGCGGGCGAACGCCCGTGAGGATTTCGAATTCATTCTCGTGGACGACTGTTCCACCGACGGCACGCCGGCGCTGCTGGAGCGCGCCGGGCGGCACGAGCTGCCGGGGGCCGTGGTCGTCCGCCACGAACGCAACGGCGGCCTCGCCACCGCCCGCAACACGGGGCTGGACGCGGCGCGCGGCGAGTACGTGACCTTCCTGGACGGCGACGACTGGCTGGCGCCCGGCTACTACGACCGGCTCGTCGCGTACATCGAGGAGCTGGCCGTGGACTTCGTCCGCACGGACCACGTGCAGTGCACGGGCCGCACCCGCACCGTGCAGCGCGTCCCGCACGGCCGCCGCGGGGTGGTCCTGGACCCGCGGAGCGCGATCCTGCCGGCGGACCGCTCGACGTCCGTCGACTACCCGTACGCGTGGGCCGGGATCTACCACCGGCGGCTGCTGGACGAGGGCCTGCTGCACTTCCGGGACGGCCTGCGGACGGCGGAGGACCGGCCGTGGATCTGGCGGCTGCACCGCGAGGCGCGCACGTTCGCGGTGGCCGGAATGCTGGGCGTCTTCTACCGGCGCGGGGTGGCGACGTCGCTCACACAGATCGGTGACGTACGCCAGCTCGATTTCCTGCGGGCATTCGACCAGGTCATCGAGGAGACGGCCCGCGACCGGGACGCCGGGGAATTCCTCCCGAAAGCCGTGAGAACGTATTGCGCCATCATGGCCCACCACCTCACGAATATCGAACGCTTTGAGCCGCGGGTAGCCCGCGCATTGCGCACGAAGAGCGCGGCCGCACTGCGCCGGCTGCCACCGGAACTCGTCAAGGACGCCGTGAATTCCATGGACTACGACCGCGCGGCCCTCCTGCGCAGACTGAGGCGCCGGCCGGCCGGCGTCTCACGTGCAGCGAAGGCGGCAGTCTGATGCCCGCTACGGACCCCTCCCTCGCTCCCCCCGCACGTCGCCGCACGCAGATCTTCCTCGCCTCCACGCTGTACGGCGCCGCGACGCTCGCCGCCGCCCTGGACGCCGGCTGCTTCCCGCCCGCCGACCGCCGGCTGCTGCTCGTCGCCAACACCGCCGCCGTACCGGAGACCACCCCGGCCCTCGACGAGGCGCCCGGCTTCGAGCGGCTGCGCACCCGCTTCGACGGCGTCCTGTCCTGGAACGACGCCGTCCGCCCCTTCCACCCGTCCGGCTGGTCACCGCGGCCCGACGACGCGCCCCTGTGGGAACGGCACTTGCGGCTCCTGTGGGGCCTGGGTGAGGACGACGTGTCGCTCGCCGTCGAATCCCTCCAGGTCAGCCCCGCGAGCGCGGTCGCCCAGTGTTTCGCCGACGCCCCGCTCGACGTCTACGCCGACGGCCTCATGAGCTACGGCCCCACGCGCAACAAGCTCGACCCGCTGATCGGCACCCGCGTCGGCCGGCTGCTCCACCTGGACCTCGTACCCGGCCTGCGGCCGCTGCTGCTGACGGAGTTCGGGGTCCCGCAGGAGATCGTCCCGACGGACGTCTTCACGAAGGTGCTGGCCGAACTCGCCGAGGCCGCCCCGGCGCTGGACGCGCCCGAGGGCGCGGCGCTCCTCCTCGGCCAGTACTTGTCGGCGCTCGACATCCTGACCCCCGAGGAGGAGGAGCGGCTGCACGTACGGATGCTGCGCGGCGCGGCCGGACGCGGCCACCGCGAGCTCGTCTTCAAGCCGCACCCGGCGGCGCCGGCGCGCTGGTCACGGATGCTGGAGGAGGAGGCGGAACGCCTCGGCGTCGCACTGACGGTCCTGGACACGCCGGTCCTGGCGGAGGTGGTCTACCAGCGGCTGGGCCCGGCGCTGGTGGCGGGGTGCTTCTCGACGGCCCTGGTGACGGCGCGGACGTTCTACGGCCTGCAGGCGGCCCGCACAGGCACGGACCTCCTCCTGGAACGCCTGACCCCGTACCAGAACAGCAACAGGGTCCCGGTGACGCTGGTAGATGCGTACCTGCCACCGCTAGAGCCCGCGTTGCGGGCAGACGGCCCTCAACCTTCGTTGTGGGCAGGCGTCCCGCAGGGCGATGGGGGTCCCCCCTGCTCGAGCGGAGCCGAGAGCTTGGGGGAGGGTGGGCACAACGCCACCGACGGACGCGCACCTGACGACGGCGCTGCACCCGACCTCAACGCCCTCCTCGCAGCCGTCGGCTTCGCGATGCAACCCCAGATCTACCCGAACCTCCGCAACGCCGCAGAGCAATACCTCCGCACCCACCTCACCCCCCACACCCGCCGCTACTTCAAACGCCGCCGCCTCACCGCCCTCGCCCTCCCCGGCGGAATCCCGTCCCAGCTGTCGTTCCTGCCACGCAACCCGACCGTACGAAGGGTCGCCCGCCGGGCACGAGCGCTCCAGCGGCGCCTGTCCCAGGGCAAGACGACGCCGACCAAGACGACGGTGACGACATGACGGCCCCGACCCTGCCCCGTCCCGCAGCCGAGAAGCGGCCCAAGCCCTTACAGGACGGCACCCCGGACGGCCGCCGCCTCCGCCCCCTGGACGCCCTGCGCCTGATCGCCGCACTGATGGTGGCGCTCTACCACTACGGCGGCCGCGACGGCGACGTGAGCCGCGCGTGGGGCACGTCGCTACGGCACGAATTCCCCACCCTCTCCGGCGCGTTCGCCTACGGCTGCCTCGGTGTCGAGATCTTCTTCGTCATCAGCGGCTTCGTGATCTGCATGAGCGGCTGGGGCCGCCCCCTGCGCTCGTTCTTCGCCTCGCGCGCGGCGCGCCTCTACCCCGCCTACTGGGCGGCGATCCTGCTGGTCACCGTGGCGTTCGCGCTGCCGTGGGTGACGTACAGGACGGTGTCGTTCAGCGACACGCTCGTGAACCTGACCATGCTGCAGCAGCCGGTGGGCGCCCAGCGCGTGCTCGGCGTGTGCTGGACGCTCTGGGCCGAGCTGCGCTTCTACGCCCTCTTTGCCCTGTTCGTCGTGCTGCCGGGCGCGACCCGGCACCGGGTGGTGATGTTCTGCGCGGTGTGGACGCTGGCGACGGTCGTGACGACCGCCTCGCACGTGGAGTTCCTGCGGGTCGTCGTGATGCCGGAGTACTCGTCGTACTTCATCGGCGGCATCGGCCTGTACCTGGTCCACCGCTTCGGGCACGACCTCCTGCACTGGGGCATCGTGGCCGTGAGCTTCCTCGTCGGGCAGCACTACGCGGTGGCCGGCCTGTGGCACCCGCCGAACCCGCACTACTTCTCGTACCGCTCCCCGTACGTGATCGTGGCCGTCCTGGCGCTCGGCTACGCGGCCGTCGCGGCCGTCGCCCTGCGCAAGGGGAGCCGGCTGAACTGGCCGTGGCTCACGGTCGCGGGGGCGCTGACCTACCCCTTCTACCTGGTACACGAGCACCTGGGGTGGGTCGTGATCGGCGCCCTGCACCGGGGCCTGGGCCTCCCCTCGTACGCGACGCTCGGCCTGACCCTCGCCCTGATGCTGGGCCTGGCCTGGCTGCTGCACCGCTGCGTGGAGCGGCGGCTGACGCCGCTCCTGCGCAGGTCACTCGACCCGGGATCCGCCCGGCGGTAGCAGCGTGGCCTCGATGCCGGCGACGACCGCGTGCAGGCCGGTCTCGAAGCCGGCCTCCATCTCGCCGAAGAACTCCGCGCCGGCCGCTATGACGAGGGGGTAGCCCTCCAGGCGGCCGGCGCGCTCCTCCAGGTCGTAGGCGGGGTCGCGCTCGCCGCCCGGCACCGGGTGCACGGACTGCTCTTCCATCACGTACCCCATCGTGTACGTGTTGACGGTGAACCAGGCGCGGGCGGCGGCGCTCGGCGTAAAGCCCGCCGCCACGATGTTCCGCATCATCTGCTCGACCGGCCCGGCGTAACTGCGGCCGGTCAGGCGCGTGCCGCCGAAGACCTTGGCGCCGTCGCGGTAGCCGAGCAGGAAGCGGCGCACCACGCGGGCCGATCCGGCCAGACAGTCCTGCCAGGTGCTGCAGTCGACGGCCGAGAGCGGCTCGGCCATGCGCCGGAACATCTCCGTGGCGACCTCGTCGAGCAGCTCCTGCTTGTTCTTGAAGTGCCAGTAGAGCGCGGGGGCCTGGACGCCCAGCTCCTTGGCGATCCTGCGCAGGGTCAGGCCTTCGAGGCCCACCTCGTTCAGCAGGCCGAGTGCGGTTTCGGCCACTTGGGCGCGGTCGATTCGAGTTGCCACCTTGACAGCTTAACGGCGTTCAGTTCACTCTGGGGACAGCGCGAACTTAACAACGTTAAGGGGGATTCTCGTGAACGCTGCAGCACGGACCACTGCCGCACCTACGCCTGCCGCACCTATGCCTGTCGCACCTGCACCCGCCTCATCCGCACCCGCCTCACCTGCCGATGTCGAGGTGCTCATCGCCGGCGCCGGCCCCACCGGCCTCGTCCTCGCCATCGACCTCACCCGGCGCGGCATCCGTCACCGGCTCGTGGAGAAGGAGGGGCGCGGCTTCCCCGGCTCGCGCGGCACGGGCATCCAGCCGCGCAGCCTGGAAGTGATGGATGACCTCGGAGCCATAGAGGCCCTGCTCGCCTCCAGCGGCCCGATCCCGACGATGCAGACCTGGGAGGGGACAGAGCGCGCAGCCCATTGGCAGCTCGTGGAGCCCGGCGAGCCCTCGCCCGGCGTCCCCTACCCGGATGCGCTGATGTGCCCCCAGTGGCGCACGGTGGAGGTGCTCTACGAGCGCCTGGAAGAGCTGGGCGGCCGGGTGGACTTCAACACCGGCCTGGTGGGCTTCACGCAGGACGAGCACGGCGTCACGGCCGAGCTGCGGCACGCCGACGGCACGGTCGAAACTGTGCGGGCCGGCTATCTCGTCGCGTCGGACGGCGGGCGCAGCGCCGTGCGCAAGGCGCTCGGGGTGCCCTTCGAGGTCGAGGTCGTCGACAAGCGCCACGCCCTGGTCGCCGACGTGCGGATGCCCGGCTTCGAGCGCGCGGGGGTCGACCGCGACTACTGGCACATGTGGACGAACGCGCCCGGCGGGCTCCTCGGGCTGCGTCCGCTGGAGTGCACGACGGACACCCTCCAGATCATGGCCTTCTGGCAGGACGCCTCCTACGTCCCGGACCCGGCCCGCGACGCCACGCCCGAGGCCCTCGCCCGGCTCATCACCGCGCGCACGGGGCTCACGGGCCTCGTGCCGGAGGAGGTCATCTGGGCCTCGGCCTTCCAGCCCAAGGCCGGGATGGCCGCGCGCTTCCGCGACGGCCGGGTCCTCCTCGCAGGGGACGCCGCGCACATCCACTCCCCCGCCGGCGGCCAGGGGCTCAACACCAGCCTGCAGGACGCCTACAACCTCGGCTGGAAGCTCGGCGCCGTCCTGCGGCACGGCGCGCCGGACGCCCTGCTCGACACGTACGACGCCGAGCGCACGCAGGTGGCCGCCGAGGTGCTGGAGCTGAGCACCCGCATGCACGGGCAGGACCGCAGCGTCGGCCTGGAGCGGGGCCTGTCGCGGCGCGGCAAGGAGACTCACCAGCTCACCCTGAACTACCGCACGGGCCCGCTGGCCCGTGAGCTGCGCCGCGATCTCCCGCAGGACGGGCTGCGGGCCGGGGACCGCGCGCCCGACGCGCCCTGCACGGATGCCTCCGGTGCGCCGTTCAGCCTCTTCGACGCCTTCCGGGGCCCGCACTTCACCCTGCTGGACCTCACCGGTTCGGACGCGGTGGGCGAGCAGGCCGCGGCCGCGGTGGCGGATGCGGAGTGGGTCCGTACGTACCGGCTGGGCGGGACCGCGCCCGACCTGGTCGACGCCGGGGGGCATGCCGCGGACGCCTACGGCAGGGGGCTGTTCCTGATCCGCCCGGACGGCTATGTCGGGCTGGCAACGGACGAGGCGGCCGACGTACGGGCGTATCTGGCGGAGGTGTCGGGCATAGCGGCGCCGACGGCGGCAACGGCGGCACCGGTGACGGCGGCGATACCGGCCTGAGAGCGGGACCCCTCGCGACCGCTCGCGACCACTCGCGACCGCTCGGCTCAGACCCCGTCGTGGTTCGTCGCCGCCCCCGCCGCGGGGACCTTGAGGGTGTAGTCGACCGAGACGGCGAAGCGGCCCGAGGAGCCCCGGATCTCCAGGGTGTGGTTTCCGGGCTTCAGCGGCTCCATCTGCACCCAGAGGCCGCAGGCGTGGGTGCGGAAGGTCCCGCCGCCGTCGGTGAGCGGGTTGCCCTCCTCGGCGGTGACCCGTACGGGCGTGGCGTCGTAGCGCTCGGTCCGCAGGGGCTTGCCGTCGAGGGTGGCGGTGCCCTTGGCGGGGGCCATGAACTCGGAGCAGCCGGCCTGGTCGCTCATCAGGTTCACGAGCGGGAAGGCCACGCGCCGGTTCGCGGGGACGGCACAGGTGCGCTTGGCGCGCTCCCCGAAGGTGCCGGCCAGGAACCAGACGCCGCCGTCCTTCTGGCCCTGGGCGCACATGCTGCCGTCCCGGTCCTCGACGGGGTTGGAGCCGCTGGGGCTGGAGGCCGCCCAGGTCCACCAGCGCCCCTGCAGGTCGGAGGCGCTGAGCGGGCCCGCCGCCGCGTCGGGGGCCGCGGTGGCGGTGGCGCCGCCGTTCGGGGTGCTCTTCGCGTCCGCGTGCTTCGGGGAGGGAGCGCCCGCGCAGCCGGCCGCCAGCAGGGCGGCGCCGAGCAGCAGGGCCGCGGGGGCGAGGGGTCTTCCAATACGCATACGCGAACCCTACGGTCCTATATGTCCATCAGTGCGGCAGCAACGCAGGAGGGCGAGGGCCGAGAGGAGCAACGGAGGGGGCGTACGGAGGACGGGGCGGGCCGCGGGCCCGTCCTCAGAGAACCAGTGACAGCAGCAGGACGAGGACGAGCGAGACGACGGAGATGATCGTCTCCATCAGCGACCAGGTCTTGACCGTCTGGCCGACGTCCATGCCGAAGTACTCCTTCACCATCCAGAAGCCGGCGTCGTTGACGTGGCTGAAGAACAGCGAGCCGGCGCCGACGGCGAGGACGAGCAGCGCGGTGTGGGTCGTGCTCATGCCCTCGGCGAGGGGGGCGACGAGTCCGGCGGCGGAGATGGTGGCGACCGTCGCCGAGCCCGTCGCGAGCCGGATGCCGACGGCGATCAGCCAGGCCAGCAGCAGGGCGGAGACCGACCAGTCCTTGGAGAAGTCGAGGATCATGCGGCCGACGCCCACGTCGATCAGGGTCTGCTTGAAGCCGCCGCCCGCGCCGACGATGAGCAGGATCCCGGCGATCGGGGCGAGGGACTTCTCGACGGTCCCGGCGAGCCGCTCGCGGCCGAAGCCGGCGGCCCGGCCGAGGGTGAACAGCCCGACGAGGACGGCGGCCAGGAGCGCGATGAGCGGCGAGCCGATGACGTCGGCGACGCGCTGGACGTGGTGCTTAGGGTCGTCCACGACGATGTCGACGAGGGCCTTCGCCAGCATGAGGACGACCGGCAGCATGACCGTGGCCACAGTGACGCCGAAGCCCGGGCGGCGCTCCAGCTCGGCCGAGGGCCGCTGGGGTATCAGCTTCTCGGGCGGGGCGATGTCCACCCAGCGGGCGGCCACCCGCGAGAACAGCGGCCCGGCGACGACGGCGGTGGGCACGGCGATCAGCACGCCGAGGGCGAGGGTCACGCCGAGGTTCGCGCCGATGGCGTCGATGGCGGCCAGCGGGCCGGGGTGCGGGGGCACGAGGCCGTGCATGACGGACAGCCCGGCGAGCGCGGGGATGCCGATCCGCATCAGGGAGTGGTTGCCCCGCTTGGCGACCAGCAGCACCACCGGGATCAGCAGCACGATCCCGACCTCGAAGAACAGCGGCAGGCCGATGACGCCCGCGATCAGCACGATCGCCCACGGCATCGAGCGCGGGCCGGCCTTCGCCAGGATCGTGTCGACGATCTGGTCGGCGCCGCCGGAGTCGGCGAGGAGCTTGCCCAGGATCGCGCCGAGCGCGATGAGGACGCCGACGCCCGAGACCGTCGACCCGAGCCCCGTGGTGAAGCTCGCGATGGCCTTGTCCATCGGCGCGCCCGCCGCGGCTCCGAGCACCAGCGAGCCGATGGTCAGGGAGAGGAACGCGTGCAGCTTGAGGCGGGTGATGAGGAGGACGATGACGGCGATGCCGACGAGGACGGCGATCCCCAGCTGTGCGTGACCCGCCGACGTGATCGGTCCGGCGGGGGCCGCGGCCAGCATCTCGACGCTGAGAGTGCTCACGGGGCTTCCTTGGAGGAGGTGGAGGGAGAGGGGTGCTACTGCAGCTGCCTCAGGGCCCGGGCGGCCCGCTCGGCGATGACCTCCGGGCCGGGTTCGACGCCGGCCTCGACGCCCGCCTCGTCCGCTTCCAGCGGTTCGAGGGTCGCGAACTGGGAGTCCAGCAGCCTGGTGGTCATGAAGTGGCCCTTGCGGGCCGCCATGCGGCCGGCGATCAGATCGTGATCGCCGGTGAGGTGGAGGAAGACGAGCCCGGGCGCGGCCGCGCGCAGCCGGTCCCGGTAGGCCCGCTTGAGCGCGGAACAGCTGACGACCCCGCCGCGGCCCGCACGGCCCGCGGCCCACGCACCGATGGCGTCGAGCCAGGGGGCCCGGTCGGCATCGTCGAGGGGGGTCCCGGCGGACATCTTGGCGATGTTGGCGGCCGGGTGGAAGTCGTCCCCTTCGGCGTAGGGAACGCCGAGGGCCTCCGCGACGAGCGGGCCGACGGTGGTCTTGCCGGTGCCGGCGACGCCCATCACGACGACGACGTGCGGGTATGCCGGGCGGCTGGTCATCAGGGCCTCACTGTCTTCGTCTTCGTTGACGGGGGTGTGGCCACACTGAAACGCATTACGTACGACATATTCAAGCCCTTGTGACTCAAACGTCATACTTAATTCGCCGAGCCGGGAGATCGTAGGCTTGCCCCATGGAAAACCAGGGGCAGGGGCTGCACGCGCGCGTGCTGGAGTCCCTCGGGCCCGCGATCACCTCCGGCGCGTACCCGCCCGGCAGCGTCCTGCGCACCGACGAGCTCGAACAGCGCTTCGACGTCTCCCGCACGGTCATCCGCGAGGCGATACGCGTCCTGGAGTCCATGCACCTGGTCGCCTCCCGGCGGCGGGTCGGCGTGACGGTCCGCCCCACGGAGGAGTGGAACGTCTACGACCCCCAGGTCATCCGCTGGCGCCTCGCCGGCGCGGACCGGCCGCGCCAGCTGCGCTCCCTCACCGTGCTGCGCTCGGCCGTCGAACCGGTGGCGGCCGGCCTCGCCGCCCGCCTCGCCACGCCGGAGCAGTGCGAGGAGCTCACGCGGCACGCACTCGGCATGGTCGCCACCTCACGCGGCCAGCAGCTCGGCGCCTACCTCGTCCACGACGTGGCCTTCCACCGGGTGATCCTGCGCGCCTCCGGCAACGAGATGTTCGCCCGCCTGGGCGACGTCGTCGCCGAGGTCCTCACCGGCCGCACGGAACACCAGGTCATGTTCACCGACCCCGACCCGGCCGCCGTCACCCTCCACGTCCGCGTCGCCGAAGCCGTCCGCGAACGGGACGCCGCCCGCGCGGAGGCCCTCACCCGCGAGATCACCGCCGGCGCGATGGCGGAACTCGACATCCTCGCGCCGTAGCGGGCCTGTGGCGGGGCCGTGGCGGGAGTGTTGCGGCCACGCCACAAAACCCCCGAGGTACGACTAAATGATCGCCATCTCGAACGACCGTCCGTAGCCTGGCCTCATGCGCCACGAGAACGACCACGCCCGGCATCGCGCGGACGGCGACCGGCCCGCCTTCATCCGCCAGCGCTACGGGAGCCGCTGGGTCTACCACCACCGCAACCCGGTGGGCCTCGCCCTCATCATGATCGTGCCGATCGTGGCCATCGGGGCGCTGCTGCTGATGACGCGGGGGGCGGGGCGGTAGCGAAGGCAAGCGAAACCGGGCGGACATCGCAGGCCATTGCTGATCGATCGTTGTCATCGCCGAACGAACTGGCGTTTTCGGCGAGTTGAGCCACTAGGGTGATCTCGGCGCACCAAGGTGCGCCTCCCCTCATGGATCGTCTCCGGACCTCGTGCCCTCGGGGCCCGGCCCGACCCTGAGGATGGCCGTCGACCGGGATCTCGGCGGCCGGTCTGAGGGGAGGCGCCCATGGGGCGTCATCGGAAGCCGAAGCCGTCGATCCGCGAGCGTGTCAAGGACCTTCTGGTCCGCGTCACGCGGAAGCCGGGGAGGTGGCTCAAGGGCTGACCTGAGCCCCGATATATGAGGCTCAGGTCAAAGCCCCTGGCTTTCACCTTGGGCTCCCGCCTTGGATATCCCGGTCTGAGGCGGGGGCCCTCCCCGCTTACGGTAGCGGATCCGGCCGCGCCTTACACCGCCTTCCGCGACGGACTCGGCCGCATCGCGCAGCAGCCCGGTCCTCACCCCACGGCTTCACCTGCGGCCGCCCCGTCAAGGCCGTCCGGTGCTCGATCACTCGCCCTCACGCCATCCCCCGGCCAGCGCTCGAACCAGCGGAGGTCCGCCTCCAGTTGGGCAGCGAGCGAGATCAGGCGCGGCTCGCTGCCGGACGGGCCGAGGAACTGCGCACCCAAGGGAAGGCCGTCGCCCGTGAAGCCCGCCGGGACGCTCATGCCCGGCCAGCCGAGGACGTTCCACGGCCAGGAGTACGGGCAGGCCGCGATCATCGCCGCGTCCGTACGGCTGCTGGACAGGCCGGACAGGTCTCCGACCCGTAGCGGCGGGACCGCCGTTGCCGGGGTCAGGACGACGTCGAAGCGGTCGAAGATCTCCCCCACGCGCCGCCGCAGCGGCTCCTCCGCGGCGCGCGCCACGCGCAGGACGCCGCCGCCCAGGATCAGGCCGCCCCGGGCGTTGACCTTCGTGCGGGCGTCCAGCAGGGCGGGGTCGGGCACGCGACCGGCCCATTCCCGTACGCCGGACATCGAGCGCGGCACGAAGGCGAGCCCGATCAGCCCGTAGCGCGGCTCCTCCTCGACCACCTCGTGGCCGAGGGCCGACAGCCGCTCCGCGATGCGGACGGTGGCGGCCTTGGCCTCGGGGTCGAGCCGCTGGCGGGCGGCGGCGAAGGCGGGGCGCAGCGAGAGCGCGATCCGCAGCCGTCCGGGCTCGCGCTCGGCCGCGGCGAGGACATCCACGGGCGGCGGCCGGTGGAGGTCCCCCGGGTGGCTGCCGCTCGCCGCGTGGAGCAGGAGCGCGGCGTCGGCGACCGTACGGGCCAGGGGGCCGTAGCAGGTGATGCCGCGGAAGGACTCCGGCTCGGGCCAGGTGGAGATGCGTCCCCGTTGCGGTTTGATGCCGACCAGGTGTGTCCAGGCGGCGGGGATCCGTACCGAGCCGGCGCCGTCCGAGCCGAGGGCTGCCGGTACGAGCCCGGCGGCGACGGCTGCCGCGGCGCCGCCGGAGGAGCCGCCGGGCGTGTGTTCCGTGTTCCAGGGGTTGCGGGTCACGCCGAAGGCCGGGCCTTCGGTGACGGGCCACTGGCCGAGCTCGGGCGTGTTCGTCTTGCCGACGATGACCGCGCCCGCGGCCCGCAGCCTCCGTACGGCCTCGCTGTCGGCGGTTTTCGGCGGGAAATCGCCTGCGCAGCCGAAGGCGGTGGGCTCGCCGGCGACGTCGACGTCGTCCTTGACGGCCACCGGGACGCCGAGGAGCGGCGCCCGTTCCCCCGCCGCGAGCCGCCAGTCCGCCGCGTCCGCTTCGGCGAGCGCGGCCCCGGCCCGTACGCGGCGGAACGCGTTGAGCAGGGGCTGCGTGTCCGCGATGCGGGCCAGTGAGCGTTCGACGAGTGCGCGTGAGGTGACGTCGCCCGCGGCCAGTGCCCGTACCTGCGCGACCAGTCCACTGGCCGTCAGGTCCGGTGCGCCGTCCGTTAAGCCCGTGGTGTCTGACATCCGGTCCCTCCCCCGTGATGAACCCGGTATTCGCAGCTCTTCGCTCCGAATACCGTGAATACCGTGAGTGCACCTCTGGCCTCATTTTGTACCCTTCCCCTGGCTTGGGGAGGCGAGAGTGACGTCATCGACGGCGTTGACGGATGAAATCCGCGCACTGTACGGGCAGGAGGGGCGGCCGGCCGCGATGGTCGGCCGGTTCCGGCGTACGGCGGTGCTGGTTCCGACGGACGGTCAGGAAGACCTTCTGTCCGCCGACTACGGCGGCATCCGGTGGATCTACGCGTTCACGGACGAGACGGCGCTCGCGCGCTTCGCGCTCGCCCAGGGCGCGGATGGAACGGCCGACTGGACGTACCGCACCGTGCTCGGCGCGCGGCTGCTGGACGTGGTCGTGCCGGCGGTCGGCGTACCTGCGGGTGTCGCGCTCGACGTCGGCAGCCCGGAGCCCGTGCTGTTTCCGCCGGTGGTCGGAATCGTGCCGGACGCGTACGCAATCGATGCGGACGCAGACGCAGGCGCTGACGGCGATGCTGACTCCGAAGCCGACGCCGATGCGGACGTCGATGCAGACGCCGGCGTCATAGCCCCTGCCCGACGCGCGGAGGGCACGGCGTGAGCGACCCCAACCTCGCGGCCGACGCCGCCGCGATGGGCAACATCGCCAAGGGCATCAACGAGGCCATCGGCGAGCTCAAGTCCCTCGGCACGCCGGGCGAGGCCGCCGTGGGCCGCGGCTTCGACGAACTCGCCCTCAGCGGCGTCGAACTGGGCCACGAAGGACTGGCCGCGGCCTTCAAGACCTTCTGCAACCGGTGGGACTGGGGCGTGCGTGCCCTCGTCCACGACGGCAGCCAGTTCGCCGAGCGGGTCGGCCTCGCCGCCGGCTACTACCACGAGCAGGACGTGTACATCCGGGACTCGTTCAAGGTCGGCGTGAACGCCGCAATGGGCAACCCGCACCTCCTGGAAGAGGACGTCGAGAAGAAGTCCATGAGCGAGATCCTCGCCGACAACCCCATCAACGACTACAGCAACCCCGACTACAGCGCGGAATCGTTCCGCAAGGCCGGGGAGAACAGCAGCCGGGTCTGGGCGCACACCCTCCGCGACGCCTCGACCGGCGCGGCCAACGGCTTCGGCAAGGGCCCGCTCGGCCGTCAGGGCACGGACGTGGCGAACAAGCTCGCCGACAAGCTGGACGGCGGCGAAGGCAGAGGCGAAGGCGCAGGCGGAGGCGCAGGGGCAGGCGCAGGCGCAGGCAGCGGCCAGGGCGGCCGCGAAGACGGCGGCAGCGCACCGCAGACCGGCGAGCCCGGGGCGGCCGGCTGATGGGCATCTGGGGACCGATCGACGCCCTCGGCGAGCTCGCCGAGAAGGGCGTGCACAAGGTCGAGAAGAAGGCCGGCGAAGCCGTCGAGTGGGGCGCGGGGAAGGTCGCCCAGGGGCTCGACAAGATCGGCGCGCACGACGAGGCGCTCGCCGTCCGCTACCTGGGCGACCGCGCGGCCTCGGAGCTCGGCGCCGAGGTCAAGGAGCAGCAGCTCGGGCAGACCGAGAACCCGCTGGCCCTCGTGCACGGCGAGCCGGGGAACATCGAGGCCGCCGCCAAGCACCTGCACGCCTTCCACAAGGCCTTCGACACCGCACGCTCCGGCCTTCAGCGGGTCCACTCGGGCGAGTGGAAGGGCGAGGGCGCGAACGGCTTCGACACCCGTTTCGCGCCGGAGCCGAAGAAGTGGGCGCAGGCCGCCGACGCCTGCGAGAGCGCCGCGAACGCGCTCTCCGCGTACGCGCACACCGTCCGCTGGGCGCAGAAGCAGGCGCTGGAGGCGATCCGCCTCTACAAGCAGGGCACGAAGGCGACGAAGAAGGCCACCGACGCGTACAACGACAAGGTCGACGCGTACAACGCGAAGCTGAAGGAGGGCAAGGACCCGGGCGCGCGCCCCGGTGACTTCCACGATCCCGGTGCGGCCGACATCAAGGAGGCGCACCGCATCCTGGACGAGGCCCGCAAGCAGCGCAACACGGCGGCGGGCGAGGCCAAGGCGAAGATCGACAAGGCGGTGGCGGCCGCGCCGAAGGAGCCGGCCTTCCACACGCGCATGAAGAACGACGTCCAGGATCTCGCCCAGGGCGGGCAGGTCGAGCTGCTGCATTTCGGCGGGGGTGTCTTCCGGGCCGGTACGGACCTGGTGAAGTTCGGCCGCAGCATGAATCCGCTGGATCCGTACAACGTGACGCACCCCGCGGAGTACCTCAACGGTGTCAGCAACACCGCTGCCGGTCTCGTCTCCCTCGCGTCCCATCCGGAGCGCATTCCGGGGGCGCTGCTCGGCCCTGGGTGGGGATCCGATCCCTCCGAGGCCGGGGGACGCCTCCTCGGCAACTTCCTCCTGTCCCTGCCCAGCGGCGGGGCCGCGGGCGCGGGCACGCGGTTCGGGGCGGGGGCGGCGCGCGAGGGTGCGGAGATCGGCGCGCGGTCGGCCGCGCGCGCCGGGGCACGGGAGAGCGCCGCCCGCACCACGGCCCGGGACGCGGCCAAGGACCACCCGCACGAGCCGAACACCAACCCCGGCAAGGCGGAGGTCTGCGAGACGGACCCCGTGGACATCGCGACGGGGCGCATGTTCCTGCCGCAGACGGACGTCGTGCTCCCCGGCGCGCTCCCGCTGGTCTTCTCCCGCCACCAGAAGTCCGGCTACCGCTGCGGCCGCTGGTTCGGCCCGTCGTGGGCGAGCACCGCCGACCAGCGGCTGGAGGCCGACGACGAGGGCGTGATCTTCGTCGACGAGCACGGGCGGCTGCTGGAGTACCCGCATCCGGTTCCGGGAGTGCCCACGCTTCCGGCGAAGGGCCCGCGGTGGCCGCTGGCGATCGAGGCGGACGGCACGTACAGCGTGACCGACCCGGAGACGGGTCACACGCGGCACTTCTCCCCTCACGGGGACGGCGGCGGCCCGGCCCTCCTGCACCAGCTGACCGACCGCAACGGTCACTGGATCACGTACGAGTACGATGCCGACGGCGCTCCCACCGCGCTCGCCCACTCCGGCGGCTACCGCCTGCGCATCACCACGGACGCGGCGGCCGGCCGCATCACCGCCCTGCACCTGGCGGACGACACGGAGCTGGTCCGCTACGGCTACGACGAGGCGGGAAACCTCGCGGAGGTCGTCAACTCCTCCGGGCAGCCGCTGCGTTTCGGCTACGACGAGCGCGCCCGGATGACGTCGTGGACGGACCGGAACGGCACGCACTACACGTACGCGTACGACGACGAGGACCGCTGCGTCTTCCAGACGGGCACCGAGGGGCACATGCGCTCCTCGCTCGCCTACGCGGAGCCGGACCCGGACACCGGCCTGCGCGTCACCCGGGTGACGAACTCGCTGGGTCACACCAGCACCTTCACCATCAACCGGCGCTCGCAGATCGTCGCCGCGACCGATCCCGCCGGGGGCACGACGCTGTCGGCGTGGGACCGGCACCACCGGCTCCTGTCGCGCACGGATCCGCTGGGCGCGAGGACGGAGTTCCGCTACGACGACGCGGGGCGCCCGACGGAGGTGTTCCGGCCGGACGGCCGGCGGCTGTCGGCCACGTACAACGCTCTGGGGCTGCCGGAGACGGTCACGGGGGCGGACGGGGCGGTCTGGCGTTACGGGTACGACGAGGCGGGCAACCGCACGTCGGCAGTCGACCCTTCCGGCGCGGAGACGCGGTACGCGTACGACGATGCCGGCCATCTGTCAGCGGTGACGGACGCCCTCGGCAACACCACCCGTATCACCTGCAACAGGGCGGGCCTTCCCGTCGAGGTCACCGACCCGCTCGGCGCCGTCACCAGCTACCGCCGGGATGCCTTCGGCCGCGTGACGACCGTCATCGACCCGCTCGGCTCCACGACGCGTCTGACGTGGACGGTGGAGGGGCGGCTCGCGCGCCGCATCGCCGCCGACGGCGCCGAGGAGCGGTGGACGTACGACGGCGAGGGCAACTGCACGGCGTACACGGACGCGCTCGGCGGCGTCACGCGCTACGAGTACGGACCGTTCGACGTCCTGACGGCGCGGACGGGTCCGGACGGCGTGCGCCACGAGTTCACGCACAACACGCACCTGCAGCTCACCCGCGTCACCAATCCGCAGGGTCTGACCTGGGACTACGCGTACGACCCGGCCGGCCGGCCGGCGGCCGAGACCGACTTCGACGGCCGGACGCTGACGTACGCGCACGACGCGGCGGGGCGGCTCGTATCCCGTACGAACGGGCTCGGCGAGACGATCGCCTACGAGCACGACGTGCTGGGGCGCGTGGTGCGGAAGGACGCGGCGGGCGCGGTCACGACGTACGTGCACGACGCGGCGGGCCTGCTGGCCGAGGCGTGCGGCCCCGACGCGACCGTCGTCTACAGCCGGGACCGCCTCGGCCGCGTCAAGTCCGAGACGACGAACGGCCGGACGCTGACCTTCGCCTACGACGCGCTCGGGCGGCGCACGCGCCGGGTGACGCCGGGCGGGGCGGTGAGCACGTGGACGTACGACGCGGCGGGGCGGCGCGCGTCACTGACCGCTTCCGGGCAGGTCTTCGAGGCCGAACACGACGCGGCGGGCCGGGAGGTCGCGCGGCGCTTCGGGCAGGGCCTGACCCTGTCGTCGGCGTGGGACGCGGTGGGCCGCCTGGTGTCCCAGGGGCTGGAGGGCGCCGGCGCGGAGCTTCTGCAGCACCGCGCCTACACCTACCGCCGCGACGGCCACCTCACCGGCATCACGGACGTGACGAACGGCTCCCGCACCTTCGAACTGGACGCGGCGGGCCGCGTCACGGCGGTCACCGCGGCGAACTGGCAGGAACGGTACGCCTACGACGAGGCCGGCAACCAGACGGAGGCGGCGTGGCCCGCGGGGCACCCGGGCGCGGAGGCGCAGGGCGCGCGTACGTACTCGGGAACACGCATATCCCGCGCGGGCGGAATCCGCTACGAGCACGACGCGCAGGGCCGGGTGGTCCTACGGCAGAAGACCCGCCTCTCCCGCAAGCCGGACACGTGGCGCTACGAGTGGGACGCGGAGGACCGCCTCACGGCGGTGGTGACCCCGGACGGGACGCGGTGGCGCTACGCGTACGACCCGCTGGGCCGCCGCATCGCCAAGGAACGCCTGACGCCCGCGGGTGAGGTGGCGGAACGCGTGGATTTCACCTGGGACGGCGCGACGCTCGCCGAACAGACCAGCACGGACGGCAGGTTGCCCAACCCCGTAACCCTGACCTGGGACTACCAGGGCCTCCACCCGATATCCCAAACGGAACGCATCTCGGCGGCGGACGCGCCCCAACGCGAGGTGAACCGCCGCTTCTTCGCGATCGTGACCGATCTGGTCGGCACGCCGACGGAACTGGTCGACGAAACGGGCGAGGTCGCCTGGCGCACCCGCTCCACCCTCTGGGGCACGACAGCGTGGTCGCGCGACAGCACGACGTACACCCCGCTCCGCTTCCCGGGCCAGTACTACGACCCCGAAACGGGCCTCCACTACAACTACCACCGCCACTACGACCCGGAAACGGCCCGCTACACGTCCCCGGACCCCCTGGGCCTGACCCCGGCCCCGAACCCGGCGACGTATGTCGACAATCCCCATACGTGGTCGGATCCGCTGGGGCTGATGAGGTGCGGTCAGGGTCATGGGCACAGAGGGGAAGCTGAGGGCCCTGGAAATGCAGCCAATGGCGCGCGCCTTAGAGAGCAGCTCCGCGAGGAGGCGGGACCGGTTGGCTCCATCCAGGGAATCGAGGATGTGATGAACAATCCGGAGATCCTGGCTGGAGGCGTTCGTCCCGAAGATGTGCGGGGGGCGTTGATAAACGCTCCCGGATGGCGTGAAGAGACCCTCGGAAAGGGTGGCCACGCAGGCCAGGGCTGGGTTCTCCGTGAGTACACCGAGCGGGGTCACGAGACCGGCAGGATGCTTCGCTGGCACCCGGGCGGTGGGCATCACGGCGAGGGCCCATACTGGCGAGTGAAGGGATGGGAAGGCGATTTGGGAGGAATCATCAGATGACTGCAGAACAACGGACCGATGCATTTGTCCGGCAGCTCGTCCGCGCTCTGCGAAATCTCTCGTCAGACGCTGAATCCCAAATCGCATTCACACACCGACTTGGCGTCGGAGTTGACGAGATCGCGCTGGAATTTGACGACGTCTTCCGCCAAGCCCATGGCATGTGCGCCACGGGACTGCTACCCGAACAGATCGAAGACGCCCTGCGCCCCATTGATTCACAACTTCAGCAAATGACCAATTCTCGCCAGCCGGTGTGGAACGAAGACAGTGTGCGGTCATCGCCGGAGTGGCGCGCAGTGCGCTCCTTGGCACGCGAAGCCCTTGACCGCCTAACAGAGCAGGACACCAAGTGAGGGCGCAGTCAACGGACTCAAAGGGGCGATCAAGGTTTCCATGAAAAGGACAGGATTCTACAGAACATTTTCCCGCGTCACCCCCTCACCCTTCGGATTCCCCGTCCCCGCGGAGGCGCGGTACGTCTCCGCCGCCCGGATGCGCGAGCTGATCGAGACAGCGCACCAGAAAGGGTTCAGTGGGAAGGGCGCTGGGACCGAGGAGTCGCGCGGACCCGGGTTCGTCGTGATGCCCTACCACCCCGAAACCTCACCGGAGGCCAGCTGGAAGTGCTTCGCCTTCGCGCTCCCGCCGAAGGACGCAGAACCGGGCATACCGGAATCCGGGCTCGGCGGGCCGTATCGGCTGGACCTTGCCGCGCCAGACTTTTACGCGCTTCCGAAGGTCAGGCGGAAGACCAGGGATTTCTTCCTCGCGCGCCTCGTCTGGGCGGCAGCAGCTCGTCGAAGGAGTGACTAGAGTTTTCGATCATGAGTATGGGCATGGTGAACGCCGGCGAGGGGTCCCCCAGTGCTGCCCCGCCGCCCGTCGCTCCCCCGTGGGTTGCGCCCAGTGACATTGAGCGTCGGCTCTACGCGGCCAAGGTGCGTGGTGACTGGCCGGGGTACTTCGACGTGCTTGCGCGGGCCGATTTGTTTGTCGCCGTCTCGCGGCAGCAGGCCGACGCGCGGCCCGGCTCCGTGGTTTTCAGCCCGTACTGGAATCCGCAGACGCGGACGTCGTGCCTGGCCGTGTTCACCGAGGGGATGCTGCCGGCGCCCGTGTCCGATCCCGTGTTCGTCGCGCAGTCCCTGGGCTGGTACGCCCGCGTCTGGGAGGACTCCGATCCGGCGTTCCTGGCGGTCAATCCGGGCAGCCCTTGCGAGGCGCTGCTGCCGGCGACGCCCGCTCACCGGGCCGTCTGGCAGCAGCACCACGACCGCGCCCGCAGCGCCGGCAAGGCGGCCCGCGGCGAGCTGCGCGCGCTGCACGTGGGCGGGCCCCTGCACGGGCCGGTCGCGCACGGGCTGGCCTGTGCGGCGCTGCTGCTGGTGAACAACGGCGAGTTGTGGAACGCCATGGCCTACCACGGCACGGGCTATCACCACGAGCGGCTCCGGCTGGAGAAGAGCTGGGGCATCACCGACCGCGAGGGCTGGTACCGCGCCCAGGAGCAGCTGCTGAACGCCGGCATGGTCAGCGACGTGTGGCAGTTCGTGCTGGGCGTCCGGCACGCCCTCGCCCGGGACTTCGCCGGGCCGGTCGCCCTGGAGCACTGGCGCGAGGGCGCCGAGCGCGTGCTGCGGCGCAGCATCGAGGAGGCCGGGCAGGCGCGGATCACGCCCGAGGGCGTCACCCCGGGGCGGCCCGTCTCGGCGGCCGAGGCGGAGTCGCAGGTCGCGGGCGTGCGGCGGATGATCGGGCGCATCGCCCGCTACGAGGCCCGCTTCCGCGCGGACGGACTGCTGCCCGAGGGCGCCTACATCCGGACCGCGGAGGCCTGGGACTACGGGCGCGCCTCCGGCATGGCCCGCTGGGGGCTCGGGGCGCGTTTCTGCACCCTGGAGGAGGCCGAGCAGGCCGTCCTCCGTGCCGGCCGTGCCGCCCGGTCCGCCTACCGCTCGTGGGAGGACTTCTCCGCCGCGTACATCCTCGGGCGGTGCCTCCACTTCGACGAGGAGGAGTTCGGGTCCTGGTACAGCGACATGCTCGATGCGCATCGCGTCCTCACCACCGACCCCGCCAGCCCCTGGCTCAACATCCCCTGGGCGTAAGCCCCAATGGGTGCCCTTACGGGTATGGCTACCCCCACCACACGGACGGGCGCCGGCCCCATGGGCCGGCCGGCGCCCCTTCGGACAGCCTGTTCCCCATGACATCCGCCATCCGCACCGCCCTGCTCCTCACCCTCTCCGCCACCGCCTGCGCCTCCGCCCTCACCCTCCCCGCCCAAGC